>JANNON010000014.1:0-4930 GCA_031399105.1 Blastocatellia bacterium
CTGGCCGAACCGTGCGCGATGTGCTCAATCTCCGCATTTTCGGACACACTGCCGCCTACGAAACTTCTGAACAGTTTGTTGAATTGGCGCTGCCCATTGGCCACAACGGCCCATATTACAGGGCCGAATGGGTTATCCCCATGCCTAAGAACCGCCCTCTCAGGCTGCCCCTGCCCGAGCGGTTCACCGTAGTCCTACGCCGATTGGTCCGCCCAGATAGCAGTGGACGCTTGATCGAACGTTTACCGCTCACGGATCAACATTGGGAGAGCCGATGCAATTCGGCGCTCATGACACTTCTCGGTTGTGGCAGGGCGAGATCAAACTTCATCTTGAGAGACAGCTTAAGCCGCGCTTGCTATCAAATATCAGCGAATCCTGCCATCCCCTTTTGGCTTAGCGCAGGTCGACCTGGGGCGGAACGGACGATGCGGTCCGCGCAAATTAGCATCTCCTATTATCTGGATCCTCGTAGCGAACGCACCGCCCGAACCTATCAGGCGGCCTGCACATCTTTGTTTGGGAAATTCGGGCGTTATAAATCGGAATCAATCCCGAATGGAAATTTCGGCGTCGAACAATCTGCGCACCAAGCAATCGCTAGCTTCATGCGGACACGGATAGCAACGACCAATGCTCGCCAGGAAATGATTTCTTCTCACAATGCATTCGCCGAGTACTCACTACTGCTCCTGATCGTCGCTACTGCGCACCGGAAAAGCACGACGCCCTTCTTCTTTCCGTGGGACATTTGCCTGGATGAACAATTGGTATTCATCGCCGACAAGTGCCTCGTCGGTAGCGAAGCGCGATTCGTCCCCCTCGCGAGCATAGCTGCCGCTCAAATCGAGGCTTACTTCCGCCATCTGCAAGTCCTTTGTCACGAGTTGCACGAAGACCAGGGGCGCGCCAAATCCCATATTGCCAGCCTCATTACCATGGCCACTAGGTTTCAACCTACCGCCGTACATCGGCACGATCTTCCGCCGACCGGCCTGTTTTTTGAGATTCGTTCAGATGGTGCCATTCAAACCATCACCACCGGACAACTGAACCGGCGACTGTCTTCCGCCAGCAAAGCTGCAACAATTGGTGGGTTCCGAAAGGCCCTCGCCGACGCTCTATGGGGCAAGCAACTCAGCGGCCTTGAAATTGCGGGACTCCTCGGACATGCCAATGAGTTGCATCCCTTTGGGGCCGCCTCGTCTTGGTCTGTCCGTCTTTGGGCTGACAAGCTTCGTCCTCTAATTGATGAATACTTGGTAGAGCGCGACTGGCGGGTGGTTGAAAGCCCGATCATTCACAAAAATAGCCGTTCTGCTGCGCCACGAGCTGCACTACCTACGATGAGGTCCGGGCAGTGCAGTTATGAAGGGCGAGGGAAAAAGCGTGCAAGCGCGGAAGCCCGAGCGGGCGCAGCCATCCGAGCCGTTCTCTCGGACGATCTGCTCGAAGACCACCACTACATCATTAATGACGAATTGCTGAAGATTGTTTGCGAGGAGATAGACGAATTACTCAACACAGACAGGGACGCCAAAGCATGTGCAACTCGATTGCTCGCAGAATCTCTACAGAAAGTTCGGCGGAAGGGAGTCGAGGTTCATTCCTTTCTCCCCAACCACTACCGGTTTGAAACTTCACCCATAGAGTTGTCCTTTAGTCGCCATCTAGCCATTGCCAAGACATTTAGACAGAACTGGATAAGCCGCGTCGGGGCGCCGATCGGTGGGCGTTTGGATCGACTTGAACGGATATCCCAGCTGGCCATTAGCTTGATTATTCTGGATGGCGTACTTAACCGGGAACGAATCGAGCAGACACTCGAGACGCTTCTAACAAACCGCGGCATAACGAAACACGCAAATACGCTCTCCATTCGATCCAGCATTGTCACGCGGGCCTATGAGTATGAATGGATGACTATAGCTGGTGACATAACCACTGCGCTGGCACTCGGGCTCAGTGATCGCACTATCGATGTAGCCGATGAGCTTAAGCTCAGTGATGTCGCCAAACGTATCGGCGTTATCTGCTTAAAACTCCTCGAACGCAGCCTAGTTGAGCAGCGCTGGACCCTAGATCTGCTTGTCCAGTTGTTCAAGCCGTGGTGGTTCATTCAACAACCCGGAGCTCTTTATTCAATTGCGACCGGCAAGCACAATGGCCCTGCCCCGCATCCGATGACGGAACAAAGTTTACTGGGGGCGATGGAGCCAAGCGCTAGGCCGCTGCCCAAGCTAAAAATTCTCGACATCGCGGTCGAGACGGCCCTCCCAGTGGCGGTCAACGCCGCTTTAAAAGGCATTACGGAGACACTCAAAACGTCGCAAGGGCGACTTGAGCAGGGAACTGCGCATGCTCGACAGCAGCGCAAAATACTCAAAGAATCGCTGAATGATATCAGCGACGATCTGGCTTTTTGGAGGCAGGAGCAACCTATCATCGATTACTTGCTGACCTTCACCAAGTCCCTACTGAACGATGGCGGCTTCCGACTGAAGCGACTTCAATTCAGTTCCATCAAAACCTATCTTCACACGGTATCAGAGGCACTGATCAAGCAGGCGTGGGACGCAGATTTTTCTGAGATGACGATCGCAGACTTCCGAGAACTCTATCAATCAGTTGAACATGACTGCAAAGGGAAGAAAACAGATTGGCATTTAGTGCTAAGGATGTTTCATTTGCATCTACGAAACTCCCTTGGCGCACCGTATCTACCCGAATTGGAATTAAACAACACCCGGATGCGGAAGCGCTGCCGATCGTCTTTGATTACATCGAGGGCTCTTGACACTGCCGCCCAGCTTGTTGCACACAGTAACTCTCGAACGGATGAACAACGCAATGCGGCGAAAGTCTTGCTGCTCAGCAGCGTGGGATATGGCAGCAGGCAAAGCGAATGTGTCGGCCTACAGGTCAGTGATTTTGATGTTGTTGAAGAGAAATGCCTGTCAATACAGCCTAATGTGACCCGCGATCTAAAAAACCGCTCGCGCGGCCGGCTAATTTCGGCTCCCTTACTCAGCACAACGCAGTTCCGATGTATCAAATCCCTCCGAAAAGCGGCATCGCTGTCTCCGAATTCCGTTCAGTACCTATTCGGATCGCCCAAACGTGATCAATTGGTCATAAAGCCCAAGCCTCTGGCCCTGTCAATCATCGCGGCGATCCGAGCGGCCTCGGGCAATGCCGATGCGGTCTTTCATGATCTACGCCACACCTTCGCAACAAAGCTCACCATGGCGGCGATACCGCTTCGATCCACTTACCCGGCCTTCCTGCAGGCTAGAGAAAGACTGTTCGGTCTTCTTTCCGTAGATCCACAACTCGCGTCACTGATCACATGCACGGGTCCGGGGAATCCGTTCTTGATAAATGGGATCGCCCAAGCCCTTGGCCATGCTAACGTCGACACCTTGCTGAATGTTTATTTTCACGGGGCGCAGATACTCCTTGCCGACACGGCAAGGGCCGTCAATGGTGAAATTCATGTCGACGATGCTCGACTGGCCAACATGTTAAATAAGGACCGGACCGCAATCGTCAGGCTTCGCTCACGACGCGTAAAAGATCTGGAACCCGCCGACACGGGCAGCCTGGTCCGCCACTACCTTGGAAAAGCAACATCCGCTGGAAGGAGAAACACTAAGCACTGGGTGTCGACGGGAAACGGTGAGCAGTTGGAGAAATGCGAACAGAATAAATTGTCGCTCGTGCTTCTGGATCAACTGTTGTGCCAGCGAAAACTGGAAGGACATTCGCTCGAGGAGTTGGCATCGAATGCACTGCAACTGGAGATCGGCGTCGATCAGGTCAATAGCTTCATTGAGAACTACCGGAAAATAGTCTGCAGCACAGGATTTGACGATTTTGAGCCCGACAACTCCGAGTTGCTGAGCATCTCGCCCTCCCACGGGAAAGGCGTACTGCGTGGCCAAAAAGAGCGCGAAGCCGCGCTGCAAACTATCGCCGACTTGCTCGGGAAAAATGCAATGTTTGCGAAGAATTTCCGCTCGATGGTGCACACTTGGGTTGAGTGTGTTGATGCAGGCGCACCTCGCATCGTATGTAGGGACTTGGACAGCCTGTATTACACGTTGGATGTACTGACCACCTTAGGCGCAACGGATCAACAGCTACGCTTTGAAGCGGTGGGTAGTCTACAAGCACCATTGGTCACGGCCATCTTGCAAAAGCGGGCTACAACGCGTGTATTGACTTCCGGCCGGTTTAGCAGTGGCCCCAAGAAAGTGCGCGTAGTCGAAGTGAGCGTTTTAATCAAACAAACGGCTGGATCGAAAATACCAGACGGAAGGGACTTTCATCGCCTCCTTGCCGTTTCCGCCGGAATTCTTGCTGAAATGCCGCGAGTTCCGTAGACACAGAGCAACGTTACCATCGTTCAGTGACACCAGAGTGTAGCAAAAGCCGCTTGCACGGCCAGCGAGTCGACGATAAGAACCAGGCTGTGGGAGTCGCCAAAATCGTTCTGGTCATAGCCGTCGTGAAGAAGCTTCCAATTGTTGTAGAGGCTCGATTTGGCCGCGGTATCCCATGCCGCGGTTCCGCGATAGATGGGCTGACTTTCGATGAAAACATTCTCAGTCGTTCCGAAGTGGAGTTGCAAATTTGCCACGCTGGACGGATTACCCAGTGCGTTGGCTGTTTCATATCCCACGATGTCGACCATGCCGGCAATGCTGCCACCCCTCCATAGTTTCCGTCTAGCCTGAAGTTCCGCCGTTGAAGTAGTCACTGCGACGCGAGAAGAGCCCCGTCTTTGCTGATGATTGAGGCAAAGGCGGGGGATTTATTTGTTTAGTTATGTAGTCACTAAATAGGCTTGACATTTCCGCCACAATCCCCTATATTTTCATGCATGCCTCCACGCACCGGAACTGCTCACGTCGTCACCACGACCCGC
>JANNON010000070.1:0-3050 GCA_031399105.1 Blastocatellia bacterium
GACGTATCAGCCACTGGCGTGAATACGTAAATCCCATTCGGTTGCAAGAGGCGATTGGTTCTATGCAGACGGGGCAAGTCCTGGATGCGCGCCGGTGAAGGGGACTATGACGGAACCGAACGACCGACTCAGAAGTTACTCGTCGAAAAAAGCAACATAATCATAGTTACTGCGAGCAATCATGAACACAAAAATGAGAGCAGCACAGATAAGCAAAGCTGGCGGCGATTGGCAACTGGTCGAGCGCAACACCCCTGAGCCTGGCGCGAGCCAGGTACGCGTCAAGGTTGAAGCGTGCGGCATTTGCCACAGCGACGCACTAGTCAAAGACGGCGGCTGGCCTGGCCTTCAATATCCGCGTGTACCGGGTCATGAGATTGCCGGACGCATCGATGCGCTTGGAGACAACGTTACCGCTTGGCACCAAGGTCAGCGAGTTGGCATTGGCTGGCATGGCGGACATTGCTTTGTGTGTGAACAGTGCCGGCGCGGCGACTTCGCCATGTGCGTCAATCGAAAAGTCACCGGCGTCGACTTCGACGGTGGTTATGCAGAGTACATGATTGCACCGGCCTCGGCGCTCGCCGCCATTCCAGACGAACTACCTGCTGAGGAAGCCGGTCCATTCATGTGTGCAGGCGTTACGGTATTTAATGCACTGCGGAATTCGGGCGCGCGCGCCGGGGATGTGGTGGCCGTGCACGGCATCGGCGGACTAGGACATCTCGGGGTTCAGTACGCCCGCCAAATGGGTTTTGAAACCGTTGCAATTAACCGAGGTAGCGACAAAGAGCCGTTGGCGCGAACGCTTGGCGCACATCATTACATCGATGCCACTTCTTCCGACGTTGTCGCCGAGTTGCACAAGCTTGGTGGGGCAAGTGTGATTCTTGCGACCGCGCCGAATGCGCAAGCGATTTCTGCACTCGTTGACGGATTAGCGCCGAGTGGTAAGTTGTTGGTGCCCGCTGCGCCCGCCGAACCGTTGACCATCAACGTCTTCTCGTTGATCACGAAGCGAAGTTCGGTTGCCGGCTGGTATTCCGGCACGGCGAAGGACTCGCAAGACACACTGGAATTCAGCTTACTGACCGGCGTGCATCCGATGATCGAAAAGTATCCGCTTGATCAGATAGCGGAGGCTTACGAGCAAATGCACAGCGGGAAAGTGCGGTTCCGTGTCGTGCTGACTCTTGACTGGTGAATCTTACTCGAATGGGCAAACTATCTAATCTCGAGTTTTTCACAAAAGTGGCTGAGGCCGGAGAGGCTCCTGCCGAAGGTTCTCGCTTCATCTATCCTCCGGCAATCGCGAAGACGCTAGGTTTCCGGCTGATAGAGGTCGGTCCCGGCACGGCAACGATGGAACTGATGGCCACACTGAAATTCATGCAAATCCGATGGGGACGATCCACGGCGGAGTGTTGTGCGACATTGCTGACGCCGCCATCGGGACTGACCATGCCACAACCCTTAAAGAAGGTGAGAGCTTCACGAGTATCGACCTGCAGATCAATTTCTTTCGTCCGGTATGGAACGGCCGAATTCGTGTGGTCGTTAAACCCGTGAATGTTGGTCGACAGGTTGGTCGTTATGTCTGCGACATTATTAGAGATGACGGCAAGCTGGTGGCGCAAGTTACCAGTACGGTGATGACGCTCCGAGGGGATCAGGCGTCCGGAAGATAACGCATCGCTAGTCATGCTTGAGCTAATCATCATCGGCGCCGGCCCCGGCGGAATTGCGTTAGCCGCCGAGGCCTCTGCGTCTGGAATAGACCCATCGCAAGTCCTGATTCTCGAAAAAGGGCCGACGCATAACTCGGCCATCAGACAGCTCTATCCCGAACAGAAACTGACCACCGCAAACTACAAAGGTTTTGCGGCGCGTTGCGAAGGGCTCTTGTGCGTAGGAGACATGACGAAGCCAGAGACCCTCCAGTTCTTCGATAAGATCATCAGTGACTATCGCGTTAACATTGAATTCAACGCCGAGGTTTACGGGATGCGGAGACTGGAAGGGAAGGGCGGAGCGCGTTTCCGGGTCGAATCATCAAAGGGTGATTATGAAAGCAAAGTGCTCGCGTGTGCCATCGGGATATTCGGCCGCCCGAATAGGCCGAAAGAATTCCGGCTGCCACCAACACTTAAGGAGCGGCTTCTTTTTGATATGACCTCGCAGCACATTCAAAACGAGGAGGTACTGGTTGTCGGCGGCGGCGATACCGCGGCCGAATACGTGCAGTATCTTCGCCAACAGGACAATCGCGTTATGCTTTCATACCGAAAGGCAGATTTCACGCGACTCAATCAGCAGAACCACGATGTGCTTCTGGCCATGGAACAGCTTGGTGAGGTTGAAATACTCCGCAGCTCAAACATCAAAGAGATCGAGGATGAGACAGGGCGACCGCGTATTATTTTTTCTGAACCGGAACACACGGTTCGTACCTTGGACCGTGTGATATTCGCGCTGGGCGGCACAACTCCCACTAACTTCCTGCACACGCTGGGCATTACCTTTAATGGCGACGGCCCGGTGTTCGATGAGGCGGGTGCAACAAACGTTGACGGGCTTTATCTGATCGGTGATTTGGTCGTAGGCAGGAAAGGCGGATCAATCATCACGGCTTTCAATTCGGCGGTGAGGGCAATGAAGAGCATCTGCATCCACGACTTATCTTGTCAGTCTCGATCGTCCACGGTGCATTAGTTACTGGAGGATGGGGGGCTCGGACGATGTTTATCGGACACGTAATTAATTGACTTCTTGTCACGGTAGGAATCGGACGGCCCGATCCCAGGTGCTCATCCCGGCAACAATGTTTTGAGTAGCACGATGATTTTCGATCACAGAAGTGCAGTTGATGGATGTCGTTGTGGGCCGAAGTAATGATTTCGACACCGAGAAACGATCAAAGAGTTTTTTTGGTGTCTGTTTGGTGTCTATTATTGGAGAGCAGTAGAGAGAATCAGAGAGACTTTAGAGAATTTCTTAAACCGAGCTGAGTGAATGGGTTGTGGACAACTCTCTATCGCGCAGAATAAGTT
>JANNON010000075.1:0-11167 GCA_031399105.1 Blastocatellia bacterium
TGGACCCTGTCCCCGCAAAGTCTCGGCGCAATGAAGATCGGTAGAATCTTGAATCTCCAACAGAGTTGATCTGGCAACTTGAAGCGGGGACAGGGTCCACCTTCCTGACAGTGAGACTGCGTGTCTTGATTCGTCTTCTTAGACCTTGAGGTTTTCGCACCGGTGAGCTACTGCTCGCTGTTCTCACGTTCCCAGTGCCGGTGTTTCGCGATAGCAGCGATGAAGGTCTTTGCAACTTTGCCGATCGCATCGTCGCGACCTGTTACGACGCCGGCAGTGTCTCGTTCACCATTAGATCCGTTCAGTTGCACAGCCAAAGCACTTTCCAGGAACTCAACTCCAGCACCGCTGGCAGCGATCGCTTTGCAATGTTTGTAAGCTTCACTCACGAATTCACGAGCGTCTGAGTTCTGCTTGAGAGCAGCCACACTTGCGTCCCCTCCCGGAATGTAGACCGCATCAAACAATACAGACGATCCGGTCAGAAAACTGAAGTCCACCTTCAATTCAACATCGCCGGCCCCTGTTACGACACCAAGCCGCGGCGCAATTGTCTTGGGCATTGCTCCGGCCGTCAGCAGAGCCTGATTCATCTCTGCCACCTCATCATCGTCAAAGCCGTCCGCCAACAACACCGCAATCTTTCGCGTCTTGATCGTGTCGTTCGGAAAATTCGGATTATCCACCTGTCGCAACGCGGTTGAGACCTCGAGCGATTGTGCGACGCGCTTGGGCTGAAACTTCCGCGGGTCGCCATCGGCGGGCACACTCATGTTCATTGGCTTATCGAGTTTCTTCGGGACGGCTAAGCCAAGTCCCTCGGCGACACTGTTGGCCAATCCCTTATCCACTTGTGCAAGAAGTCCGAGCATGCGCTCTCGAATCGCAGGTGTCTCGACCTTGCCCAACTCAAATCGCAACGCGCGAATGATGTGGCCTTTCTCGGGTTCGCTTTGGCTGTTGTAGAACAACGTCGCCTGACTGAAGTGATCAAAGAAGCTGGCACTGCGCGCCCGAATTTTCTTCGCATCAATTCTTTCGGCGAAGCTTGTGAAACCGCCCATGTCTGCGCCCGCCTGAAACGGACAGCCGCCTCTTAAAGTGTTGGGCTCGTAGCTGGTTTGTCCCCGATTCAGCGTCTGTCGCATGTAGCCATCGCGCTGATTGTTGTGCACTGGCGCCACCGAACGATTAATCGGAATCTCGTGAAAGTTTGGACCACCAAGACGGATCAACTGCGTGTCAGTGTAAGAGAAGAGCCGGCCTTGCATTAGCGGATCGTTGGTGAAATCGATTCCGGGAACTATGTTACCGACGTGAAAAGCAACCTGCTCGGTCTCGGCAAAGAAGTTGTCCGGATTACGATCGAGAGTCAACTTACCGATGCGGCGAACCGGCACGATCTCTTCGGGAATGATCTTGGTTGGATCGAGAATATCAAACTCGAACTTGTGCTCGTCTTTCTCTTCTACTATTTGTATGCCCAATTCCCATTCGGGAAAGTCGCCGTTTTCGATCGCTTCCCAAAGATCTCGCCGGTGAAAGTCAGGATCCTTTCCGGAAATCTTTTGCGCTTCATCCCACACTACCGAGTGCAAGCCGAGCAGGGGCTTCCAATGAAACTTCACAAAGCGTGACTTTCCGCTCTCATCGATCAACCGGAAGCTGTGAACGCCGAAGCCCTCCATCATCCGAAAGCTTCTCGGAATCGCGCGATCTGACATCACCCACATGATCATGTGCATCGATTCGGGCATCAGCGAGATGAAATCCCAGAAGGTGTCATGGGCCGAAGCCGCTTGCGGGATCTCATTGTGCGGCTCGGGCTTAACGGCGTGCACCAGGTCTGGAAACTTCATCGCGTCCTGAATAAAGAAGACGGGTATGTTGTTCCCGACAAGATCGAAGATGCCTTGCTCCGTATAGAACTTCACTGCAAAGCCGCGCACATCGCGCGCGAGATCGGTTGAGCCGCGCGAACCGGCGACAGTGGAAAAGCGCACGAAGACTGGCGTCTTCACCGCCGGATCCTGGAGGAACCCGGCCTTGGTGTATTGCGCCATCGATTCGTAAACCTGGAAGTAGCCGTGCGCGGCAGAACCACGTGCGTGAACCACTCGCTCCGGAATTCGCTCGTGATCGAAGTGGGTAATCTTCTCGCGAAGAATGAAATCCTCGAGTAACGTGGCGCCACGATCGCCCGCCTTGAGTGAGTTCTGATTGTCGTTGATGCGCAGGCCCTGGTTCGTCGTCAGGAACTCACCCGCATTGTCTTCGGTGTTCTTCTGCAGGTCATCGATCTTGGCGTTGTTGTTTCTGGGATCAAGTTTTGCCGCCGCGCGCGCCTCGTCACTCTGCACTTTGTTCTTCGTGGCAATTTTGTCGGGCGCGGATTTTGTCTTCGTTTTGGTTACTTTCCTGGTGGTCATGTCATCTCCGGTAGAATTTTCAAGGCAGGATGGAATCGTTTGAATTACTGGTCGTGCATCCTCAAGGGTTCCAACAAATGGATCTTCAAGGCTGGAATTACAAGTCTGCCGCCGCAGGCGTCTAATGTTTGCTTCGTTGCTTTGTTGGATTCCGCCCTGTAGGAGCGAAATGTTGTTCATCCCACTCCTGGTGGAGTGGGAACCAGCAAAGCAATTTAGGGTCTATAAACATCTTGTCCCTAAGGGACGGTTACATTGCCTTTTTGCAAAGCCGTTCGTTATGCCCTTGTTGCGCGAGATTTCTTCGCTTCCGCTGCTTCGATCGCGGTCTCAACATCCTGCTCTTCCTCCGGCGGCGGGAGTACTGCAGGCATTCCCAGCGCCTCGATCCAAAGCTCGCGAGTCCACCCCGCTGTGTGATAGAGGTGCTCATCCTCTTCGGGCTCAACCTGCTCATAGGCAGTCTTCAGCGCCGAAACTTCTTCGCCGCCGTTTTTCACAAGTTGACCAATTAGGCTCCAGTTAAGGTGGTCTTTGGTTTCGGCTAGCGTCACACACTCCGCGGCCACAATCTGGGCAGCCGCAAGGTCAGGACCTCTCAAAGCCATCTCCATCGCCTGAACCAGTGAATCGCCAATGTGCCGCACGATCTTGCGTCCAGGCGTTTCAACGTCTGGGTCCTGGTTCAGCGCTTTCAAAACATCGGTCACGATCTGAACGTGGAGTTTTGTCTGCTCGAGATACTTAGACCACTCCTCTTTCAGATCTTCGTTCTGAGCACAACGTAGTGCGGTTGTATAGATCTGTACCCCACCTTTTTCAGTTTCCAGTGCCTGATACAGCAGATCCATTGCGGGATTGGTATTAAGGATATTGTTCTTCATGGCTTCCTCGTGTTCTGGAGATAGTTTTGCAGTGGCAACTCTTAATGCAACCTAAATGCCGAACACTCTTGGTGGAAAACGTTGGTTTGGTTGTTCCATAAGCGAACGACTAACGCACGGTGAATACGGAAATGGTCCGAGCTAAATTTGCAGGTTGGGAAGGTGGGTAAGCGGAGCGCCCCCCGCTCCAGCGAAGCGTCACTCAGTATCCAGAAATTCAGTGGCAGGAATGAGTGAATATGAGCGCGAAGCATGCTTCTTTTCTCCGAAGGAGCTACGTCCTCCAGCTGAAGGTTGCCGCTTCGGCTACCTTGAGTAACTAGCCCAGCAAGGCTTTGCAAAGAATTAAATACTCGACGGCAAATCTGCGGGTGAAGCCAGGGACAGGCGCAAAAGCAATCAGAACCTCTTGAAACAACCTGATTGACAGCATCACCCTGCACTTTCTATATTGAGACTGCGCTGCCTCGGCGCTCTGCCTCGAACCTCTCGACTAATAAACAATCCAAATCAGGAAGTGCGTTCCATGAAAATCTCTATCCTTCGTTCGCTCTCTTTGTTGCTGCTCGCTCAGTTCACCTTCTGCGCGGTCAGCTTTGCGAAATTTCCCACCCTGCCAGATCAGACGCCGGAACACGGCGGGCAGATTGAAGCCAAATACGATGGCTTTAACTTCGAAACGGTAATCACCTTGCGAGAAATGCGCGTCGTGTGCGGCAATGGAAAACCGACCGAGAGCGGAATGAAAGGTATCTGCGTAGGCTTATCCGCGTCGCTGCATAGTCCGGGACAACAGCTCGAGTACGTTCGCTACGCCAAAATCCGGCTCGTCTTCGAAACCAAAGACTGGGTGGCGCGACATCCCCTCGGGCAGCGAGATCTGGTAGCGGTGGTTGATAACGAAAGTATTAAGCTGGGTCGGATGCAGCTCGCGAAGCAGGAAATGGATGCAGATCGTGGCGTCGATGTGTTGCAGGAAGTTTTAGAAGTCTCAATCCCCTACCCGACCTTCGTCAAGATGGCACGCGGCGGGACGGTAGAAATGAAGGTTGGCACTACCGTTTTTGCCTTGAAAGAGAAGAACCTCGCAGCGCTTCGAGACGTGAATAACAGAGTGAAGCTGCAAGCGAAGAATTAGCGGGGAGAGTTAGCCGGAAGAGTTAGCCGCGGATGAACGCGGATAACACGGATAAGAAGAAATGGACTTTGGGCTTTGGACTTGGACTTTGGACTTTGGACTTTGGACTTTGGGAGCTTGACCTCTAACATCTAACATCCGACATCTGCCCTCAGTATTTCGCTACCGACGGATCAACATCCTCCGACCACGCCGTAATCCCGCCTTTAAGATTGATCAATTTCCCCGCGAACCCTGCCTGCTTCAGCGCCGCGATCGCCTTCCGACTGCGCACGCCGCCTTTGCAATGCACCACCGTCTCTTTCGCCGGATCGATCTCATCCATGCGATTCACTACCTGGCCCAGCGGAATCAACGTCGTGCCGGCAATCCGCGCTATCTCGTACTCGGACGGCTCACGCACGTCGATAACTTGCAGGTCGCGCCCTCCATCCAATCGCTGCTTGAGTTCGCGTGCAGTGATCTCTTCAAGCTCCACCGAAGCGGATTGCTCAGCCGATTGCTGTCCCAACCCGCAAAACACTTCATAGTCGATCAACTCTTTGACGCTCGGATTCTCTCCGCAAACCGGACAAGCTGGATCCTTTCGCAACTTGAACTCACGAAACTTCATGGTCCACGCATCGAAAAGCAGTAGCCGGTTGATAAGTGTTTCTTCAGCGCCAAGAATCAGCTTGATGGTTTCATTCGCCTGAATCGCGCCTACGATTCCCGGCAACACACCGAGCACGCCTCCTTCGGCACATGAGGGGACGAGTCCGGGTGGCGGCGGTTCGGGATAAAGACAGCGATAGCACGCGCCTTTCTCCGCCCAGAAAACGCTCGCCTGCCCCTCGAAACGAAAGATTGATCCGTAAACGTTTGGCTTGCCCAGCAACACGCACGCGTCGTTAACGAGATAGCGCGTCGGAAAATTATCCGTGCCGTCAACGATGATGTCGTAGTCGGCAAAAAGTCTCAGCGCGTTTGCGCTTGTCACCCGCGTCTGGTGAGTTTCAATCTCGATGTGCGGATTGATATCACGCAGCCGATCGCGCGCGGACTCGATCTTGAGTCGGCCAATGTCCGCTGTTCCGTGAATGATCTGGCGCTGCAGGTTCGAAGCCTCGACCACATCAAAATCGACGATGCCCAAACGCCCAACGCCTGCCGCGGCCAGATACATTCCCACCGGCGCGCCCAAGCCACCGGTGCCAATCATCAGAACACTCGCGGCCTTCAGACGTCGCTGACCTTCCATGCCGACTTCGGGCATGATCACGTGACGGCTGTAACGCGAAATCTCTTCGTTTGAAAGTGCCGGCAACTCACGAGACACGGGGACACGGAGACGCTGGGACGCGGGGAAATTGTTTGAGATCAACTTGCCGTTCGTTTCTGCGTACATTGGAATCTTGGTGTCTCCGTCTCTCCGTGTCTCCGCGTTACCGTCTCCCCGCGTCCCCGCGTCTCTCACCCGCGCCGGTCCAACGCCACAGGTCGCCAGAACGACAACAACCTCTTTCCGCTGGAGCTCTGCAGCAAGCTCATTAATCCCATATAACCAAACCCGAAGAAGAACAGACACAGAAAAGGAACCGTGCCCCACATCCGCAGCCGCATCGCGTACAGAATCGCGCCGAGGAAATACAAGCTAAATCCCAACTCCAGCAACGGCAACCAGCCGCGCTTGCGTTTGTACTTCTTCCGCTTCCACGTCTCGTCGTCCGTCTTTTCCACGCTGTACTTCGGCGTGCGCACGAACTCACTCTTCACTCCAAACAGCGCCTCGAGCACCGCACGCGCGTTCGAAAACGCCAGCCCAATACCGAGCGCCATCACAAGCGGCAAGTGCAACAACCGCGGCGTGCGTTTCTTATCCAGATACCAAACCGCCGTACCGTAAAAAAGAAAAACTGAGATCGACGAGAAGAAAAGCAGCGGCAGGTCAACCACCATCAAATGATAAAGCGGTTGATTGTAACGAACGAGTAGCAATGGAAACTGCAGAAAGCTCGCGACGATCATCAGCGGATAACTGATATTTCCCGTCAGCCGGAAAAACATCTCGAGCCGCACACGCATCGGCAACTGTGCGCGCCAGATGCGCGGATAAAGTTTCAAGCCGACCTGCATCACACCCTTGGCCCAACGACGCTGCTGTGCCTTGAAAGCATTTATCTCGACCGGAATCTCCGCAGGCGAATCCTCGTCGAGCAGGTAAACAAACTTCCAACCCATCAACTGCGCGCGAAAACTCAGATCCGTGTCTTCCGTTAGCGTGTCGTGCTGCCAGCCGCCACTTAACTTGATCGCCTCGCGTCGCCAAATGCCGGCCGTGCCGTTGAAGTTAAAAAATCCGCCGGTGCGATTTCGCGTCGTCTGCTCAACTACGAAATGACCATCGAGCATGATCGTCTGCAGACGCGTTAGTAAGTTGTAATCGCCGTTGATGTGCGACCAGCGCATCTGAGCGCAACCAACTAAAGGATCAGTGAAAAAGTCTACGAGTTTGCGAAGGCAATCAGGCTTCGGCACAAAGTCCGCGTCAAAGATCGCGAGCAGCTCGCCCTTGGCAACCTTGGTTCCCTCTTCAAGTGCTCCGGCTTTAAACCCCGTGCGATCGGAGCGGTGAAGGTACTGAATATCAAAACCGAGCGCCTGGTACTTTGCCACGGTCGCTTCGGCGAGCTTCACCGTCTCATCAGTCGAATCGTCGAGCACCTGGATTTCGAGTTTCTCGCGCGGATACTCGATCTTCGAAACAGCTTCGACCAGCCGTTCGACGACATACATTTCATTGAAGAGTGGGAGCTGGACCGTGATGTGTGGCAGGTCGGCTTCGCTGTATTTTCCTAGCGGTTTGGGAACGAAGTTTTTGTAACGCCAGAAGTCGATGACTTGCTTGACGCGATAACCGCCGTAGATTGCCAGCACGCCGAGGATGCTGAAATAGCTAACGAGGATGACCCAGTCAAACGCGTCGAGTTGGTAAAGCGGGCTGATGTTGCCCCAGGTTTTGTAGACCGACTCGCTGATGAAGCGCTCAAAAAGCTGCGTGGGGGTGTCGCCAAACGGGGGTTGTGTATCCTGAAAAATCATCTTCTGGTGCTAACTCCATTAATCCACAGATTACACAGATTACACAGATTCGGTCTAAGAACGCTACCAACGCGGAGCGGACCAGAATTTACTAGGAAACGGGCGGTGGGTAAGAACCGGGGCGCTGATATCAAATCTTAAATCTGTGTCATCTGTGTAATCTGTGGATTGGTCTTAAATCCTTCTGTGCGGTGCGCTGTAATCACTGGGCGCGTTCGCGAACTTCTCAGTTCTCGTCGCCGGTTTGGTCGAGGTCTTTCTCTTCCTCAAACCCAAATCGACCAATCCCGGCATCACAAACGCTACGGCCACTCCGCCTAACAACACACCCGTCGCAAAACGACTCCAGTGCGTGTTCTCCCAAATATCAAAGAAGCCGAGCGCGAAATCGATTGCCAGCGGAATCGCCGCGAGAAACAACCACTTCCTTTCCGGCGCATTTGTATTTCGTAGAGAACCAATTAACGGATAGCAGAGCAGCGCGACGGCAAAGCCAGCATAGATTCCCGTGCAACGCGTGCACACCGCGACTTGATAGCCGGCTATAAAAAATGATCTCTCGGGAATTTGATGACAGAGGTGACTGAGAGCTTGATAAGTCGTGAGGCTAATCGTCGCGTGTCCAGTCGCCATCGCCACTGGCGCACCAAGAATCGCTATCAAGAAAAGCAGCGCGATAACCAGCAACACAAACCACAGCACCATTGGCCCGCGACTGCTTTCAAACTGAGGCACATATTCATTCGGTGAAGCTCGCATCGCCTGCTTGTAGGGGTGTCCCTCCGTGGGCCCCCCTCATTCCATTAGAAATTTTCGAAAATAAAAGAGGGGTGCCCACGGAGGGACACCCCTACAAGCCAATACATTAGAATCTAATTACCGTATCCGGCCCACCTTCAATATGCAGCGTATCGACGAATCGAATGTGCCGCGATTCGGTCGTCATCACCAGCGAGTGCGTCCGCTTCCCTGCGCCAAAGAACCGCACACCTTTCAACAACGCACCATCCGTCACACCCGTCGCGGCGAAGATGATCTTTCGTCCCGGCGCCAGGTCATTCGTATCGTAAATCTTGTTGATGTCGTTGATGCCCATCGACTGCAACCGCTCGAGCACTATCTCGGGCGCGGGAATCTTGTCTTTGTCCATCCCCAGCTTCTCATGATCAAAAACCAGCCGCGCCTGGATCTCGCCATTGAGACACTTCATCGCCGCCGCCGTAATCACTCCCTCGGGCGCGCCGCCGATTCCCATCAACGCATGAATGTTCGTTCCCGCGACAGCAGCCGAAATTCCCGCGGAGAGATCGCCGTCACCAATCAGTCGAATACGCGCACCGGCCTCGCGCACATCGGCAATCAACTTTTTATGACGACCACGATCGAGCACGATCACGGTCAAGTCATCGACATCGCGTCCGAGCCGCCGCGCAATGTTCTTCAAGTTGTCTTTGACAGGCGCATCGATATCAACCACGCCGCGCGAACTTGGCCCAACGACGATCTTGTCCATGTAGATGTCGGGTGCGTTCAAGAGCCCGCCGCGTTCCGCAGCCGCAAGCACGGCAATCGCGTTGTTCGCTCCCAACGCGCAGAGGTTTGTGCCTTCCAAAGGATCGACAGCGATATCGACTTCGGGACAGGTTCCCCCGATCTCGTCGCCGGCTTTGAATCCGCCGCCCACTTCTTCACCGATATAGAGCATCGGGGCTTCGTCGCGTTCGCCTTCACCGATGACGATGCGACCGCGCATGGGCACGGTATCCATCACTTCGCGCATGGCCTCCACGGCGACGTGATCGGAATACTTGCGATCACCCTGGCCCATCGTGCGCGCCGAAGCGATCGCCGCGGCCTCACAAACCCGCAGGAAATCCAGAGACAGCTCGCGCTCCGTGTTTAACTCGTAACCCATTTAGATTTTCTCCGTTCGGAAGATTTGACCTGCGAGATTGTAATGCCTCTGACTTGAGTATTTCTAAAGGAAAGGCTCAAGAGTTCCCAAAGCCGCAATCTTAGAAGTGCCTTGGCATACTAGCAGACCGAGGAACCATTTTGTAACCGTGGAACGTCAGCGAATTGTCTCACAAATACGTTCTGTCCTGGTGTAATACGTTAAACGGTCTCGTCCGATTATCCAGTGAGTAAGATCGAGTAGTGCGAAATTATTTTGACACTCGAACCTCTCCTTTACTCAGGTGTTTCTGAGGGGTAAGCTAATGCGCGAATCGGATTGAGCTCGCAAAAATCGGCGTCCTCTCGCGCCATTTGAGGCTGTTCAAGAAAATCAGAAACCCACGATGGATAATCTAACTAAGGGAACCTGGGTTGTTAACTCAGTCAAGCACCTCGTCGCCCTGCGCACTAATACGCCGGAGTTGGCGTACTTCGAAGCAACTGAACTAGCTGGTAAGGCGGGGATGTTGCTATCTAGACTCGTCGCCGATGAACAGGAGGTCGTGCCTGCGGCGAAATTACGCGTCTTGGCTAGGGAATCCGGCATAACCGGTGGCGAACTAGAATCATGTTTGCTACGACTTCGAGAGCAAAACAAGGTCGACTTCTCGCTCGATGACAACAATCGACCGAAGGATGTGGAGATCTATTGCTTCTCTGCACGAGACGCTCTTTCCACGGTGTCGAAGCTATTTGATTCTCTTGATCCTTCGGAACACGAATCCGCTAACTTGGTTTCTCTTGATGATACTTTCCGGCTACCTCGTTTTGAGTCGGAACTCATGGAAGTGGTCACGCAAGCAGGGTTTTCTGAAGAAGTCGCACGGCAAACGATTCGTGTTCAAGACGCTCTCGGCTTGGTCAAAAGCTCGGCGGAATCAACTCGAAAGCTCTACTATAACGAGTATGCATTTGCCGGTGACCCGAACAAAATAGCTACTGCGGTTCGTTCATTAGATGATGCGGATCGATCGATGGTGCAAGACGTTCTCGACTTGGTAGGAGAATCTCCTGGGTACTCGGTGGATCTTCTTCGAAGCAAATTTCCCGCTAACATTGTTAAGTTCGTTGAGGGTGTGGGTCTTATCGACGCGATGGCAGTTTATTCTCCCATTGGAAACGCAACATTCGCCACTTTGCCTCAGATGCGGGGGATCACAATTGATACCCCGATGCTCTCGATAGATGTTTTCCATCGAGCTAAGGTCCTTCTTAGTTGCCTCCGGTTTGGGGAGATAAAATCCACGGCCGGGAGAGGACGGATTGACTCTACGGAGAAGCTAATAAATATCGTTAACAAACTTGTTCGCGGAAATTGGGTTGGTCCATGTACTGCGATTGGCCAAGACTATCAGTTACTCGAGAAAGACGGCGTGATCATAACTCAGCCAGCCGGTTCGGGCATGTACAGTATGAAGTTACGTCAAAAAGAGGTCGGGTTGTTGATAAAACAAATTCTGGAGTTCAAACGTGCGGCGCCTGAGATGAACGTCGAACTGCAGAAACTGCTCGAGAAACAGCCACTCGGCTATACAATTCCAGAGGATCGCAGAACGCAAATCCTAGCAAGCTCATCGAAAGGGGTTTCCGAGATCAGGGCGAAACTATTACATTCACTAAGGACAGGACTGAGGTAAATCCATGCCGCGTGATTCCGATTTTTTGCTACAGAAAGGCAG
>JANNON010000385.1:0-4882 GCA_031399105.1 Blastocatellia bacterium
AGTGCGAGCCGGGTCAGGTCCCGTTGCAACTCCCGGTGGGTGCTCACACCGCGGGTGCCAACTCGGGGAAGCGCGACTCCCATAGTTCGCGCGCGCGCTGGGGAAGCACCAGGCGCGGCCAAAGCTCGGTCAGCAGATCGCGGTTCAATAGTTTCACCTGGTCGACAACGCGGCCTTCAGAAAGCGTCGCCTGATAGGCCATCACATCAGCGCCACCCTCAGAGTCGAGATTCACCACCGGAGTTGGGCCCCAGTACACATCGATCGGAAGGACGATGGTTCCAGTCCGCGGACCTCACATCGCCCACCGGCCAGTGAAGCTCTGTATCACCGGTTTGAGAACGATCTATTTCAGAAGTTGCTAACCAAGCTCTCGGTCGTTGAAGGAGTAAAGACTGTCTTATTGCCGCGCAATGAGTCGCAGCGGGTGGCCCATCTGAAACGAATACATCTGATTCTGCCGTCGACGCCTCTCGATGGGGCAAACTTGATTGCGGCGAGTGACCTTGTGATCAGTGCGGGAGGAACAATGAATCGGGAAGCGGCGGCCCTTGGAGTGCCGGCCGCAACAATCTATGCGGGCAAGTGGGCCGCGGTTGATGAAGGGCTTTGCCGCAGCGGACGGCTTATTCGCATCGCAAGCCAGAAGGATTTGGATGAGCTACCGTTGGTGAAGAAGAAAGCAGCCCAGCCAACGAATGCGATCAATGTTCGCAAGGAAGTGACAGCTCTGATTCTGGAGATGCTGCCCGGGTATTCATGAAGTAGGTCGGGCAGTCTCACTGTCAGGAAGGCGGACCCTGTCCCCGCTACTCTTGTTACCACAATCTCTAAATGACAGCCGGACCCAACTTGTCCAATGACTGCTTTCTGTTTGGGAAATATCGCGGGGACAGGGTCCGCCTTCCTGACAATGAGCCTGCGGAGCGGACTGTTCATTCCCAGATCTTGAGGTTCTCCCACTGCTCAATCCCAGATTTATTGGTGTAAGCTCGCGACTGCGGTTTTCACCACTTCAATGAAAGCAGAACGAATTAGAAATCTGACCGATGCCAGCGCCGTTCGCGTTGGGGCGCGCGCTCCGCGTTGGATCATGCCCACGGTGAAAGTGGTGCTGCTCATCGCTGATGCAGCGCTCGCGGCGTTTTCGTTCATGGCTGCCTACTATCTTTGGCATGGCGGACCATTGATCACAGTGACTAACGGTGGTGATTGGGCCTGGAGTCCGAAGTTTGCGCCCTATGGAGTGCTCCTGCTTTTCGTTGTGCTGATTCGTCTCCTTACTTTTCGCTATTACGACCTCTACCGGCTGCGCGGTGAATTCTCGTTTGTCGAAGACAGCATCAAAGTATTCAAAGCGACTGCGATCGGTTCGTTGCTGTTAGTGGCAGCCGCGTTCCTCTACCGCGGTGGCTTTCAGTACCGGGCATTTTCGTATGCGCGCGCCGTGTTCCTCCTCGATTTCGTAATCATCTTTGGCGTGACCGAGCTGTTGCGATTGTTGGTGCGAAATGCGCAGAGTCTCGTGAGACAACGTGGTGTCAACTTGATCCCGACGCTGGTGGTGGGACGCGGCGCTGAGGCATCTCTTTGCATCAATGAGATGCGAACTCGTCCTTCGCTGGGTTACCGAGTCATCGGTTTAGTCGAAAGCGGGCCGATAGCAAAACATGCCGCTCAGACTTATGAAGGTGTGCCGGTGATCAGCGATCTGAAGGGACTGCCGGATGCAATTATGGCATCAGGGGCCAATGAAGTGATCATCGCCGATCCGGATGTAAGTGGCGATCTTCTTTTCGATGTAATGATGCGTTGCGGTCGCAGACGTGGCGTCGAGTTTCGGATCGCTCCCAACCTGTTCAACTGTCTGCCAAGAAAAACAGAGATCGATCAGATTGGCTCGTTGCCAATGATCCGGCTGTTTCGGGAACCGCTTTCCAGCTCCGCACGGATAATCAAGCGCACTTCGGATCTGGTCATTGCCACGATCGCGCTGGTGCTGTTTGCTCCGTTCTGGTTGTTGATTGCTTTACTGATCAAGCTTGATTCGAACGGCTCGATTTTTTACACGCAGGAACGTGTCGGCATGGATGGTCGTCTGTTTCTCGTCTACAAGTTTCGCACGATGCGCATCGGGACGGATGACGAAATTCACAAGGAGTATCAGAAGAAGTTCATCGCGGGTTGGGCTGAAGCCAACGTGGGCGACCTTGAGCGCCCAACTTACAAGCTACAAAACGATCCGCGCGTAACTCGTATCGGTCGAGTGTTGCGCCGGTTGAGTTTGGATGAAGTTCCGCAGCTGTTTAACGTATTGCGTGGCGACATGAGCGTCGTTGGTCCACGCCCGCCGATTCCTTATGAGGTTGAAGCGTATGAGTTGTGGCACCGAAAAAGACTCGATATGAAACCAGGCTTAACCGGGCTTTGGCAGGTGTCCGGAAGAAATCGTTTACCCTTCGAAGAGATGGTGAAGCTCGACCTTTTCTATATCGAGAATTGGTCCGTGCTGTTTGATCTCAAGATCATCTTGCGAACGGTCCTTGTGATGCTGCGGGGCGACGGTTATTGAGTGAAAAGCTATCCACAGATTACGCAGATGACACAGATTCAGACATTAGCGAGCCGCAAGTATTTTGTCGGGTTACCCCCACAAACGTCTAATCCTTATCTTAGGTTTGTGAATCTGTGTAATCTGTGGATAGCTCTTAAAGTTCCGCGAGTACTACTCCCAACAGCAACAACTTCTTAATCCCCTTGTACAATGGTTCAATCTCGCAGTTCTCGGTCAAAGCGTGTGCATCGTTGCAGGGTCCGGCGCCGGTCGAAATCGCCGGGATGCCTTCCAACAAAACCGGGCTCGCGTTGTTCGAGCCCGTGGGAGTGATCGGCGGATCGAAACCCAACGCTCGATGAACTGCTTCGGCAAGTTTCACAAACTTTGAATCACGATGACCGGGAATCATCGCCGCCGGAGAACTCGAAATCACTTCAGTCTTCAACTTCACATTACCGCGCTTAGCCTCCTCCTGCAGAATAGACGCGATCTGCTTCTCCAGCTCAGCGATCACCTCGTTCTTTGTCGAGCGCAGATCAACTGTGAACCACGCATCGGACGCCTTAGCATTCACCACTTCCGATCCGCCAAGCATTCCGATGTTCAAATTAGAAGGCGGACTACTCGGGACCGTGAGACCGTAGATACGAGTTATGGCGCGCGCGAGCGGCAGCGTCGCCGAGTAAGGTGGGGTGCGCGAACGCGTATGACCGCCGGGACCGATGAAGTGATGGCGATACCAGTTAATTCCGATGCCGGCATAGGTAAAGCCCTCATAACCGCCGTCTAACGCGATGTAGTAATTGATCTTGCCTTTGTGGTCTTTGATGAACTGTTTCACACCAGCAAAGTTCGTCTCTTCGGCTACCGTGAAAACGAATACCAGGTCGCCCTTAGTCTTTATGCCTGCTGCGTCCAGCGCACGAATTATTGCCAGCATCGCTTCGATATTGCGCGTGTCGTCGCCAACGCCCGGAGCATAAACTCGGCCCTCACGAATCGTGGCTTTGATCTTGAGTCCGGGCTGAAAGACCGTATCAAGATGTGAGTCGAACACCGTCATTGGACCACCGCCCGTGCCTTTGCGAACCCCGATCAAGTTTCCAGCCGCGTCGTAGCGAACTTCGTCGAGCTTGTATTTCTTCAACAGCTTCTCGATGTGAGCCGCACGTTCTTTCTCGTGACCGGAAGGCGCGTTTATTTCCGTAATCTCAATCCACTCTCGCAAGATGCTGTCGTGGTTTCTATCAATGTAAGCGTTGGCGGAGATGACCTTGGGGTTGGCTTGAATCGATTTGACCTGCTCTGCGATTGGATCCGGAGTCTGAGCCGATGCAGGGATGGCAATGAGTAGAAGCGAGAAAAAGACGCTTGCGATTTTCGGCATGGCTAACCTTTGAGTAGATTTGAAGAACGCGCCGCATTCTAAATGTTGGAGATCAAAAAACGAAAGGCTCAATTTGCAGGTTGAAAGTGGGAATGTAGGTTGGGAAATTGGCAGGTTGGAAGGCTGGCAGGCTGAGCGAGTTCACTCAACTTCAAAGGTAATCTTCGACTTGGACGAACAATCAACCTCAGCGCGCCCCCGCTGTTGCAGAGTCTTCAAGCAATAGTGTCTGAGCGGGGGCGCGCTGAGGTTAAGCCTTTGATCAGTTGCTAGTAAATTCCGAGCTTGAGGGAACTCGCTCAGCTTTCCCACCTTCCCAACCTGCAAATTACCCAACATCCATTCGCCTTCCCAACCTGCAAGGTGTCGAATATTTGAATTACTTAACTAAGGTGGCGGAACCCAACCGCAACGTCTCGATTTCAAATTCCTGGTCCACCTCAGACAAAACAAAAGGGGCAAAGCCATCTCAGGCCTTGCCCCTTTTTCGCTCAAGAACTAATTGCGTACTAGTCGGTGATCAGGATGCCATCGCCCATGACTACTCCGTCACCCATCACCACGCCGTCGCCGATGATGATGCCATCAGTAATCAGGATGCCATCGCCCATCACCACACCATCGCTAAGCATGATGCCGTCGCCCATCACCACTCCGTCACCCATCACCACACCGTCGCTGAGCATGATGCCGTCACTCAACATGATGCCATCGCCCATCACTACTCCGTCGCCCATGACCACGCCATCACCCATCACGACGCCGTCGCCCATGACCACGCCGTCGCTGAGCATGATGCCGTTGCTGAGCACGAAACTGTCGCCCATGACGACTCCGTCGCCCATCACTACGCCATCGCCCATGACCACTCCGTCACTCAACATGATGCCGTCGGTGATTAGGATACCGTCACTCAAGATAAGGCGGCCGTTGTGAAC
>JANNON010000387.1:0-8238 GCA_031399105.1 Blastocatellia bacterium
CAAGTCGATTAGCTCGCCACGCCCGGCGTTCTTCACGCTGTAATTAAATCTCCCTTTGTGTCCAGACGGGTCAGGCGAATCGGTGTGGCCCACTGAAACTTCGAGCAAACCAGATTCGCCCGGCGCGGTCGTATCGCCACAGAAGCCGACGACGCGCGGGCCCAGGAAATCGGCTTCGTAGACCAACGCGACTCGGCGTTCGTCACACTTAACAAACAGATCGCATAGCAACCGATTTTCGAGTTCAGTCAACGTGCCTGGCAAAATGAAATCTTCCCGCTCAACCTCAAGGCCGAGATCGTCTACGCTGCGACAAACTTCGTCCCAGCGATGCCAGATGAAGCGGCCAACGTTTACGGAACCCAGCGGCGCCGGCCAGCACTCCGGCTGAATCGGCCTGCGATATGGTGAGTAAGGATCGATCACGACGATGCGGCAATCCTGACCAGTCTTGCGATCGGCGGCCAGCAGCCAAACTCGCGCAAGCGGCACCCGAGCGTCTTCGTCACAACCAGAACAATCGCAGTTGAGATACGCATTGCGACAGCCCTGGACGAGATAGAACAGCACTCGCACAAGGTTCGCTTGAACGGTAAAGAAATCAGTGTCTTCGCCGCAGAGTTGTTCACGTAAAAGGCAGAGATGATATTGCGGATGCCCATCTATCCAACGCAGCAACCAACGCCGTACCTCAGCACCGGGAAAATTTAGCCGGAACTGCGCGCGGAACTTCTTTAGTACATCGAGGCACTTTTCATAACCTTCGTGCCAGGCTGCGGCGCGCGAACTTACGGGGTCGCTGCCGATCACGCCTGGCTCCCACGAGAGTTTGTAAGATTCACGCGTGCGGCTGTACTCGCAATCGGTCACCTGCTTACACGAGCGACGGCCCATCGCCGTACTGGGATCGGAAGGCTGCTCGTCATAACGCAAAAAGATATCGACAGCGCGCAAGCGTTCCCGGTAGTTGTCCGGCAGCCCGGTTGCGCCCAACCCGCCAAACCGTGTGAGGTCGGGATCCAAACTCGAACCGCGCCCCGGCACGTGGTGGCCGGCAGCCTCATAGCGTCGCCGCAGATCAGCGCAAGGATCCTCCTCTTCACGACACGCTCCTTTGAGATCGAGCACGGCGTCTGCACACACGATGATGTCGTCGCCACAGCAATCCACGGCATAGCCCGGTGTTACGATCACGCCTGCCGGAACGCTCGCATCACAACGCACGTCGAGGCCGCACACCACGCCCCAACCATGCCGAAAGCGGCTCAATGCAAATCTGTCACGCGCCCATTTGAGCAGCGTGGAAAGATCGGCATCCGTGAGAAGCTGCCCGCAAAAGAAGCGAGGTTTCACGATACAGTCGAGACTGCAGCAGGATCCGTCACAGGGCGAGCAGCCGCAGTTGCAGTCCGAGGCAGCTTTGTCTTTAGCCGGGACGGTCAGGCTTTGCGTTTTCGTTGCCATCTACTCCTCCTCTCGATTCTCGGAACGAGCTTCACGATCTGCGTAGCGGTCACCTCGATCACGATCACCCCGGTCACGCTCGCCGCGATCCCGATCGACTCGGTCACGATCATCGCCGTTACGGTATTCTCGATCTCGATCATCGCCGTTTCGATAGTCTCGGTTTCGATCATCGCCGTTCCGGTACTCTCGATCTCGATCATCCCCGTTTCGGTAATCTCGGTTTCGGTCGTCCCCGTTTCGATAGTCTCGGTTGTCGTGGTGGTCGTCGTGGACCACTCGGAACCAGCTCTCAAAGACACCGCCCGGTACACCGTCGCCGGTCGGAAAACGCGCGCGTAGGAAATTGCCGTCAACGGGATTGTTGTGACAGTCAAGAATGAAATCGCACTTCAGTGTGACGTACACGATGTTTTCTACAATCGTGGAGCGACGGGTGCGGCGGGTACTGATGTAGTCGGGATCAATTGTGAAGACGGCGACGCAGTCTTCCTCCAGAGTTGGCGGCTTGTCGCCGTCGTAAGGCAGAAACTCAATCGCGTGTTGCACACCGCCGAATTGCGCGAGGAAAGTTAACGGCCCGATGCCGGTTTTTTCGCCGACGGCCGGCTGCAGCTTTCGATCAAAACGCAACTCCAGCCGGCCTTTCATCACGTTGTTTATGTAGTCCATCGTGACTTCGCCACCGTGCGGCCAGTTGATGTGCACAATGTGGGTGAGAAACTCAGGCGGAGTAGGCAGGTAGCGCCGCCCGAGCAGATCGATCTCGAAGCCATCCGCCGGAGATTCGCCTGGGGTAATCAGCGCAAGTGGCACCACGTGGCCACACGGACAGACCGGATTCAAACAAGAACGTCCGGGACCAGGCAGGTCGTCTCCGCAATCGTCACGACAGTCTGCTTCCGCATCACCTTGCGGATTGAGCCAACAGTTCCCTTCCACTTCGTCGAGCCGCACAACGTCGAGCACTGCCTTCTCACGAATGCGGTTTGCCTCTTTCCGGGACGCGTCGCACTCCCCTTCGCTATAAAGCGCGGGCACCCGCTCAATCTCTTCCTCGACATAGCGCAGCACGAGTAGAAACGGTTCGCGTATCTCCTCGTGTTCGTCCGTTTCAGTCTCTTCTTCCTGATCATTCGCGTACGTTTGATCTTCCTGCTCGTAATCCTGCGACGGTGATTTTCCGTCGTCGTCGTTGCCGTTCGTTTCGGGACGCGGCAAAGGAAGTTCGAATGCTGTCTCGCACTTGAGGATCAACTCGCGCCCACAACAGTCCAAAGCAATACCGGGTTGGACCACCACCCAGCGCGCCGCACAGTCTCGACTGGGATGCTTTATGACCTTCAGTCCGCAAACAATTCCCCAACCGTGCAGCAGCCGGTTATGCAACCGGTGATGACTGAGGAAATACGATTGCTCGTCTGAAAAGTCGCGAGCGGTCATGTATTTCCCAGTGAAGTAGCGGTTGCGTTCGTCGGCGACGTATCCGCATTCGTTCTGTTCGTCGTGACAATTATTTTGAGGTTTCTTTGTCCGCATCGGCGTCTCCTTCGCCTCAGTTCAAGAGTGTGTCAATTCCCGCGCGCGTCTTTGGCCCGACTTGCATGGTCGGCGGCCCTCCCGGTTGCGCGGCAAGAATGGTGTCGAATCCCAGGCAATGGCGAGGCAGCCGGCTGGGCGGAACATCGGTGTCGTGAGTACAAGCGAGGCGTGCGGTGGGCCAGGCGCCCACAATCGTGTCTATGCCTAAGGTCGATTGCAAGCCGAGACGGAAGCGCGGCTCGACCAGACAGAGTTCGTAGCTTGTGTGAGCCGGCTTCTCTTCCCGCAAAGCTCGGTGGACCATCTCTTCGTCCTTTGCGGTGTTTATCCAGGCAGATGGAACGAAGACTCGAAAGCGGTGTGCGAACTCCTGAAAAATTTCGTGTTCCGGATCGCCAGTGGAGACCAACCTGGCCTCACCTTCCTTAGCGAACTCTCCCAGCTGCAGCCGTGCCACAACACTTGGGCTCCACAGAGGCGAACCATGAGAAAGCGCGGAAGTGTCGCCCAGCGAGACCATGAACCGCTGGCGCTCGCGAAACCCCTCATCGATCTGCGGAAAGACTCCTTGCTCTTCCACGTCGATATCGGTGATGTTCTGCAGATAAACTTGAAGGTACCGGCGCAGTCCCTCGCGCGTGCCTCTTCGCACGGCGTTGGCAGGATTCACTTCATCAAGACAAATTTTTTCGCCGCTCGCTACTTTCCAACTGCCGAAATAGATCTTCGCGACGGCCTTAAGTAAGTTCCGCTTCTGCTCGGCACTCCAGGTACCTTCCAGCGGCAGCGCGAACCAACTGGCGAGATACTCGAGTGCCTTGCCGGGTGGAACTGATTTGGGATCGAAAAGTCCGGCAACATCCTGAATACATCTTTCCAACCCGTCCCACTCGGTTTGAAAGATTGAGAGGAAGCGTTCGAGAAACCAACGGCTCTCATCATCAGCGGAATAGACCGCCGGCAGATACTCGAGATAGGAGGAGCGCGGGTAGTGAACGCGCAAGGAGCGCACTGCCGGCGTGGTGTAGCCGTCGCCGATGAGACGCAACTTCAGCCAAAGGTACTGACCTTCGCGGCTCTGAATCAGAAACTCGTGACGGTTTGGGGAAGCGACCGTCTCACACGTACCCGTTTCGCTTTGCGCGTCCCCAGATTGCGGCTGACACGGCTTCACCCGCCCAACGGCTGTGCGGTTCGACTTGACTGGCGGATCGAGTTGTCCGGCAATGCGGTAAGCAAGCTGTCCAAACTGGTCAGTACGTTGCGCAGCCTCAGCGTCGGAAAGTGCCGAATCATCCGTGTATGTGTAGATCTCGCAGCGTGTGCCCGCTGGAAGTTTGTGAAGATCGAGTTCAATTCGATGCCATTGACAACGATAGGTCTGGCTGTCGAGTGCCTTGCTGCGCCACTCGCCTTGCTCAACGAAGGTCTTAGGCCCGGTTTGTTGTTTAGGCGGCTTGGACCATCGCTCACCTTCCCGGTCAAACACCAACTCACCGCTGGTGGATTGCCGCCCGTGTTCCGCTGCCTGAGCAACATCGCACGGATGCTCAAAAGCCAGTCGCCTTCGTTCCGTTGCACATTCTTCGCACAGCCGTTTCAGATTCTCCGGTAACACGAAATTCCATGGGTCGTTTGCCTCGAGCCGCCTCAGTTTGACCGCCGGTGGCTCAAAACGATCCCGAATATCTCCGGCGTTGGTTTTTGTTTGGAGGTAGCGTCCACGCCGATCGTAGATCTCAACTTGTGCCGGCAGTGCTTCGCGGTTTAGCAGATAGACCCGGCCATCTCTGTCAACCGCGATGCGCGTCCAGCGATTGCCCGATATCGGCCCCTGGATCAACAGGCGAAGTCGATCGGTTCCGGAATGATGAACAAAGACGCGACTGTAACGACGGTCGAGGATGTACGCGCGGCCATTTCGCGCGACGACGTCAACTGGTTCCCAGGCGCGACCATTTCCGGCTGGAACACGACGGCATTCGCCATCGCGTGGTCCCCAAACATGTCGCACAGACAAAGTCCCCAACGCGAAGACCTGTACACGACGATTCCCTCGATCTGCGACGTAGAGGTTGTGACCGGCGACTGCGATGTTTGAAAGAACTGGGTGGTGCGGATCGCGGAACTGCTCGTAGAGTTGTCCCACCTCGCTTCCGAACTCATCACCGACACCAACGAGCGGGCTAAACGCACAAGTATCCGCATCGAACCAGCGAATACCGGGACGTTTTTGGCCGAGCAAGTAGATCATTCCGTCTTCATCGCCGGCCATCCCAATCGGCAAGACAACTCCTCCAAGACTTCCATCCTCGCTCGTCAACACATCTGGGCCATCAGGACGTTCCGAAAGAAACAGACCTGTCTGCTCACCGATACTTAGACCGGTTACGCCGGCCGTGCGCCATTGATTCGCTGGGCCGCCGAGCAGGAAAAATGTCTGTCTTTGAGATTGCATAAAACTTGCGAGTCCTATCTGTCTACCGACGGAACGACCACTATGTCGTGATCGGGCGCACCAAAAAGCAGTCCGTCGCGCGCGAGGGTCACAGGCTGGTTGAGATCATGCGGCTGACCGTCGACTCTGACGGCCAGGTAAGGGACTGCCACCACGTCATCCACACGAAGAATTATGCTGAAGAGATTGGTGGGGAAAAGATCTCGTCCAAAATCCCAACCGGCTTGAGGTGTGCCCAGGGCTGTCGACGCGGCTTCGGTATTAGCGACCTGATCAGCAGCGCTTCGTCCGAGCGGATCGAGGTACGCATTGATCGCGTTGGTCACGTGCAGTGCGACTGTGTCGAAAGCCGCGTAAGGATTTGCTTCGACACGCGCTTCAACTTTTATCTGGCGATACTCGGGTCCCTTGACATAGAGCTCTGTGGTCACGAGTCGTCGTGCATCGAGGAACTGACAAACTCGGCTGATCAGGTCGGCCGATGGCTTTGGCGACGGATCTTGGATGTCCGCGTCAGGAACAATAACGACCGTGACTGCCCCTGAAATCTCAACCCCCGGATGATCCGGATGCGCGAGGGCGATCGCAGTAGCTTTGCGTACTTCACCCGCCTGTGAAGCAAGTGCAGCATAGTCTTCAGCGGTTATGGCGCGGTCACGACTCCGCAAGATCCGGGGCGCAACCTCAGTCAACTCCTCGACTTTCTGCTCGTCGCGCCCGCCGGTCGCGGGACGCTCGCTGATTACACTGTCCAGGCCGACCAACGAAGCAGCCGCACTCCATTGCGTCGCTGTCCCGACATTGCCTGCGCCACCACCGCCATGCCGATAGCTGCGCGCTATGACTTCGGCGCCGGCTGTAGGAATCATTCCGCGCAGCCCATCGCCAAACTTGATTTCACCTCTCGTTGCGTTAAGAACGAAGTGTTTATCCTCGGCGCCGGACGCCAGAAAATCATCCACACTTTCCCAAGCCTCTTCCTTGTCAACCTGTCCTACTCTTTCAACAGTCACGAGCGTAAGTGAATCGCGGCGCACAGGCCGCTTCTGAAATGTCAGCGTCTGATAGGGCAAGCCGTCGCCAATACCAAGGAACTCGTCGCGAACGGTCGAGAGGTTTTCCGCCTCGACCGTGTTTGAGCGGATGAAATCAATGAGTGGCGCGCGGCCTGCGGGATAAGTGCCACTCACAAGACGTACGCGCAGCCAAAAATGCGGCTCGGATACTTTCTCTTCGACGGTTGCCGCCGGTTCCTTTGGTCCTTCCACCTCGACGTAGCCTTCGCGTGTGAACGCGACGCTCTCATCTTTGAAAACACTCAAACGGCGCCACCGCGTCGGATCCGATTTTGGTCGATACTCCCAAACCAGTTTTACCGGCGGTGCGGGAGTTGCGCTCCCTTCGTTGCAGCTAGTCGGTCGGCCGGCTTGAGCATCGGCCGGGAGGAACACTCGAAAGCGCATCTGTCGCGGGAATTGCCTCGCGTCTGTGGGCTGGGCCGGTGGAGTGAATCCGAGATAGAGAGCGCTGCCGACTTGCGGAATCCATCCGAACGGCGGAAACGGCGTCGACTGCGTGCTGTTGAGTTCGGTAACGCGCGTGAAGGCAGCGCCGTCGAAGATCTGCACTTCCGACAACGGCACCCGGATCAAATCGAGTCCTTCGAGAGTCTCAAACGTTAGTGGATCACCATCGGGCGGTTGTGCCGAAACCTGCGAGCGCGGTGCGATCGACTGCACTTGGGGCGCGTCTGGTTTGGCCACAAAGCTCAAATGCGCGGTCGCGGCTTGCGCCGCTTGGAGTTCGATCCCCAACATCTGCAGAAACTTGATGTAGTTCCGCTCCGGTACGCGGTTCATCTGGTAAAGCATCATTTCGGTAAGCCAGGCAAAGAGCTGGACCAGCGTGATGCCTGGATCACTGTCGTTAAAGTCCGTCCACTCCGGCGTGTACCGCGGAATGCGCAACTGAGCCTCACGCAGAAGGTCTTCGAATTTCCGGGTATCGAGTTGTGGTGCTTCCAGCGGCACGGCTTAGACTCCTCAGCCAGTTCCTTCGTTGATGAAGAAGGGGAACACGAGATTGAAAAACGAGTTGTTTGAGCGAATGCGATAGTCCACTCGAATGAGCAAATAGTTACGAGCTTCCGGAGGCGCTTCGACTCTGACGTCCGTCACGTCGATACGTGGTTCGTAGCGAGTCAATGTCTCGCGCACTTTTGCCTGGACCAACCCGCGCAAAGCCGCTGTGTTTGGTTCGAAGACGAGGTCGTGAATGCCGCAGCCAAAGTCAGGCCGCATCTGTCGTTCACCGGGAGCCGTGGAAAGAATGATCCAGATGCTTTGACGAATCTTCTCCTCCGCGCCGGTGTAGGAAAGGCGTCCTTGCGAGCCAGGCTTAACTGGAAAACTCCAGCCGCGTCCGATGAAGTCTTTTTCCATCTCTCAACCAATCAAAACTGTACTTGCCGCGACGACTGTGCCCACTGGAAGGTCGGTGGGGTCGTTGCAAGTGCGCGCCGTGTCTCCGGCCCGTGCGGCGCCTTTGCTGTTTATGAAGACCGTCGTGCTGCCCAGCGTAATCGTTCCCTTGTTCTGCGGCGGGTTCACAAAACTGGTGCCAGGCGGTGTCGGAATGTGCGACGGCGTATTAGTGGCCGTGCTATCGACAGTTGCTGCCGCCTTTTTCTCGATCTTCACGTCACTGCTTAAGCCGCCATCGAGAATCCCAGTAAATGGATGGGGCAGCGGCGTCGGCACCGGTCCACCAGGTGA
>JANNON010000100.1:0-4465 GCA_031399105.1 Blastocatellia bacterium
CTCCATCGCGCTCAACCGCAAAGTCGTCGCATCGTCGTTCTTTTCAACGATCTTCGTTTGCACCGGCATACCAGATGAATCAACCCAAATTTCGGCGTACTTAAAGCTCGCATTGCCTTTGGGCACGAGGGTCAGGTGAATGGTACTGACGCCGCCCCAGAGAGTTTCTTCGCGCACGTCCTTGAACGGATGAAAGCGAGTCTCGAGCTGTTGCTTGGACATATACATCATCTCGATCACGCTACCGGCGCCGCCCTTCGAACCTCCTGAGTTCGTCTTGCCCTGATAAGCGATGCCTCTGCGGGGGTTGAACAATGTGTACTTGCCGTTGGCAACTGCAAGAATCTCCTTGGTTGGGCTGCTCCACTCAATTCTTACTGAGGCCGCGCGACCGGCCGCCGGAAGGTACGCCACAACTCCGTTCCATTTTTCGGCATTACGAAGTTGCGAGTTATATTTCTCCATGCTGATACCCGCTCGCAACGACTTCAAACTCGCACGGTTCTTCTCCATCCGGTTTAAAACCGAACTCACTAAACCCGCACTCTGTGCATTTGCTTTGTCGGGGGCGACTATCGTTATCGTTCCTAAGACCAATAAGAGCAGACTCAGGGGAATAAATCTCTTCATACTTATGTTCCTCAAGTTAATCCACGCGGGTCGGGGCCCGCAAAACCTCGCAATTATAAGGGATGATCACCGGATGTCAACCTCGTACCCTTCGAGCTTACCGTCCTTATTGACAACTTTCCGTACCGCGACTACCTCTGCATCTGGCCGTCCGGTCAGTGTCCGAACTCGTTGCTGTAGTTGAGCTCTATCTCCCTCGTTTACAACAACATCGACGCTCACGAGGAGTGTCGATGTGGGCCTTGGATGCGCTGAAAGTGCCCATCGTTCGCTGTTCGAAAACCAACTCTTTGGCGTCAGGAAAATGAATACTAAAATAAGTACACAAAGTGCGTCCCACTGCCATGTGTTCCTGGCGTAATTCCAAAAAAAGAGCTTTTTAAGAAACCTAGACAATGTGTCCTGTTTGGTGAGTTAGCAACTTCCACGCCTCTCGACGAGGAGTGTCCCGAAGACTCTAACGCGCGAAAAACATTGAGTAAATGCGGCTACATCTGAACGCTGGCGGTTGGCTGCACAATATGGCCGTCACGCATCTGCACTATTCGTCGGCACATTGCTGCAGCTTCAGGGTTGTGAGTAATCATGATGATCGTCTGATTGAAGCGGTAATTCAGCTCCTGAAACATATTTAACACCAGGGCTGAGTTCTCAGTGTCCAGGTTGCCGGTAGGTTCATCAGCGAGCACAATAGCCGGACGGGTGACCACCGCTCGTGCCAACGCGACTCGCTGCTGTTCCCCGCCCGACAGTTCCAGCGGCTTATGATGCAGCTTGCCTTCCAAACCCAGTAAACGAAGAACTTCGCGGCGCCTGGCTGGATCTTCACCACCATTGCCGTGAATCCGCTCGGCCAGACGAAGGTTTCCTTCTGCCGTCAGCGTTGGGAAAAGGTTAAATCTCTGAAAGACAAAACCTATTTTGCGACGACGAATGTCGGTTCTCTTTCCATCTGAAGCGGCGGTAAGGTCTTCGCCGTCGATCACGATTCGACCACTAGTGGGAGTTAACAATCCGCCCAACAGGTGCAGCATCGTCGATTTGCCGCAACCCGACGGTCCCATGATCGCGACAAATTCGCCTTCCTCGACTTGCAACGAAACGCCGCGCAGCGCCGGGACATCTACTCTTCCCACGCGGTAAGTCTTCACCAAATTTTCAGCATCGAGAATCGTTCGCATTTAACTCACTACAGATTGATATGACTGGTCAGTTATTGGAAACGGTTTGCAGGCACAAAGTACCAAGTTCACCGCCCAATATCTAGCGCGCTGGGATTTTATCGCTTAATTGTTCGTAACCGGCTTGTTCTGGCGAGCATCGAGGTCGACTTCGGGAAGTTGCCAACTGTTCTGCAGAACGAAAGCCTCAGGTCGGTAATCCTGATCGATATCCACGGAGGGCGGTGCCTGGTAGGTAATGCTCAACTTGTATTGATCATAAGGCCGGGTAATCTCAATCTTTGACGGCAATCGCAGCCTGCCCGCTTCTCCAAACGGCTTCTCATCCCAGTAAGCGACCTCAGTGATTAAGCGGCCGCGTTCGTCAAAGGATTGCAGTTTTGCCAGCCGAACACCACCGACACGATCAAACCAAAAGCGCCTCAACAGCCGAGTTTCGCCGCCAGCCGGCTGAGTGAACTCCTCCAAAAAATAGTACCCGCGGACTACTCGTGTATTTTTCTTTGCCTGCGGTCGAGTATCAGCTTCTTCGAGGAAGAATTCGCTTTGCGAATAGATGAAATCGGTGGCGTTTACCGGGCTGACCATCAAAGCTTCGGTGAGATGTTGCGGTCTGAGATTCGAAAGAGCGTTAACGGTCTCTTTCTCATTCATCATCTTCTTGGATTTGTCAGTGGCCGCTGTTCCGTTTGTCGGTAACTTTTCGTAGACCGCGCTGTTCGTTCCTTTGACGAAGCGTTTGTATTTCTCATCGCCCTGCAAAACAGCAACGCGAAAGTGCTCACCATCGGAGGTCATCTGCGCGATGTCCTTCGCGATGAAGGGCACCTGCACAGTCAGATAAACCCTGCCAGGACGTTGCAACGTCACGGTACCGTCTGCTTGTCGATACTTCTCAGCGAGCCCGGAAATCGCGAAGGAGGTGTCTTCAAACTGAATGTCTACGCGACCGTGAATAGACTTCAAGGCCGCGAGACGATTTATTTCGGCGATCAGCTGGGTCTTGGTTGTTTCGGCTAGCGGGGTTAGCAGTTGCGGTACCTGGACCTTCTTGCTGGCGCCAAAGAACCCGCAGCCGGACACCAAAAACAGACTGGTGATTAAGAGGAGAGAGGACAGAAATCGCAGGGGCCGACGTCCGGCCGATGGTGAATCAAGCATCAATGAGTGCTCACGGGCGCAATCAATATAAGGGGCGCCATCCGTCTCCGTAATAGGTGGTTCAACCTAACAAAGACATTTTTTGTTGTCAACGCGATGAATCTGACCAGCGCAGCAATTTCGCTCCACTTGTAACTGAACTGATTAGTAACTTCGGCTAAAGATCATTGGATCGAAACACTTACTCCAGAACCAAAGCTGGCTTGCCAAATCTGTGCCGCAGCCGGTTGACGGTGCTGAGCACCGTGGGCCGGCTGATCAGTTTGCGCTCCAGCCGACGCTTGCCGGGAAAATCCAGCAGCATTACTCCCAACAATATAGTCAGCAAACCCTGGCCGGGAACTCCGGGTAAAGACAATACAATTCCCAGAGCCACCAGGAGAAACCCGAGGATATTCTTACCGACAATGCCTGCAATTCTTAGTGGCGCTGAGCGGTCCGTCCATAAATCCCGCGGATGGTCCTCCCGGAAGTACGTGGGCGGGATCTTTACGACGATGATTGAAACGATGCCCAAACTAACAGCAAAAGTGATTGCGAATATTAGTAGGCCAAACAGGACTCCACGCCACGTAAATGTTTCAATTAACCGAGAAAAAAAGTCCACTCACAACCTCTCTTCGGTGCTGTTGGTCTCACGTGCAGTTAACAAAGCACGTAGAACTTCGTCGACCACCGCCTGCGCCTCACCATCTAAGGCAAAGTCGCCGTTCTCCGCAACTTCCCAGAACTCATCGAGTCCGCGCGCGCCAGCTCGTTCCATCGCTAGCGCCTGGACCAGCAGATCAATCACGTCGGCCGCTTTGACAACTCGCGCTTCAAGGCTCTCGCGCTCTTCATAGTCCTTGTAGAGACCGCGATACTTCGCTGCCCCTCCTGAGTCACTGACGATGTCTGAAAATGCTGCTAGTTCAGCCTGCTTGCGAACGTCTGCTCCGAAGTAACCTGTAGCGGTACGTGGCATATCCCCCACGCGCGTCTCGGCCCAATCATGTAGCAACGCCATTCGCAGTACGCTCTCAACATCGAGTCGCACGCCACGAGCAATCATTGAGTCGGCCAGCAGCATCGCCGCGGTACATACTCCGAACGAGTGCGCTGCAACTGATTCCGTTCCATTGGCTTGACCACGCAGTGTCCAACCGGTCCGATCCAGTTTTTTAAGGCGTTGCAGCTCGATTAGCGTTTTCAGCATACTGGTTGACGCATCTCCAACTTCTTCAGCGACGTTACTGTAACCCGCTCGTCTCGCAAGCACCAATCAGGGATCAGAACGCGGTTCCCAAGCACAACGTTACAACTGAAGAGGATTAAGAAGAGCGGCTGAAAGTTGACCGATTTGAGGCACAGAGATAGTTGAAGAAGCAAGATCCGATTTAAAAGATCTCAGGTACGGGTCAAATTGGCTTTGAACAAAACTAAATACTCAACGTTGAATCTGCGAGGTGAAGCCTTGGCCAGGAGCAAAGCAATCAGAACCGCAGAGCGCAGCG
>JANNON010000104.1:0-6350 GCA_031399105.1 Blastocatellia bacterium
CTCGTGGGCGACATGATCGAGACCATGTACGCGGCGCCGGGCATAGGCCTGGCCGCACCCCAGATCGCCGTGGCCCTCCGCGTGATCGTGGTGGACCTCTCCGTGGGAGAGGACAAGAGCCAGCTCATCACGCTCTTGAACCCGGAGTTCGTCGAGAAGACGGGCGAGCAGCGCCATGAGGAAGGATGTCTCTCCATCCCGGGATACGGGGGATCACCCCTCCGCCCCGCGCGCGTGGTGGTGAAGGGCCTCGACCTCGACGGCAACGAGAAGGTCTACGAGGGCACCGACCTCCTAGCCCGCGCGTTCTGCCACGAGATCGACCATATCGACGGGTTGCTCTTCGTGGACCGCCTGACGCCGCTGAAGCGGGACCTCATGAAGCGCAAGCTGCGCAAGCGGGCACGCGCGGACGACTGGGACGAGGATCACCGACGGTGTTTTGATCTCTTCGTTAGTTGATGGTGTGTTGCTGGTGGTGCACGGCGGCAAGAGTTCGCGACACGTGGTGCGACGTTCGCGGCAGTTACTTCAGGATGTGGGAGCGAAAGTCTTCGGCGTGGTGCTGAACAACGTGAGCGTACACTCCCACGATTACTACTACTATCAGCGTTACTACGGTCAGAAGTATTACCAGACTGATGCGGATGAAGATGCCGAGCGTGCCGTCGCACGCTAAACACAAAGCCCAAAGTCGAAGGTCCAAAGTCCAAAGTCCAAAGACTAAAGTCCAAAGACTAAAGTCCTTTTTCCAAATGACAAATGATCAATGTCAAATGAGGAATGATAAATAACGCTTTCCTCTAACCACATGTCGGCAGTATCTCAACCACACCTCGAAACAACCTTTATCCGTCCAGCCAGTAGCTGGACCTCCATAGGTTTCAACGAGCTGTGGGAGTATCGCGAGCTGCTCTACTTCCTCATCTGGCGGGATGTAAAAGTGCGCTACAAGCAGACCGCACTCGGCGCTGCCTGGGCAATTATTCAACCGCTCTTCATGATGCTTGTCTTCAGTCTCTTCTTCGGCCGGCTTGGCGGCATCAAGTCAGACGGTTTCCCCTATCCGATCTTTGTTTTCTGCGCTCTGCTCCCGTGGCAACTGTTCGCGCATGCGCTTACAGAGTCGAGCAACAGCCTGGTGGCAAATGAGCGACTGATTACCAAGGTTTACTTTCCCCGTTTGGTTGTGCCGATGGCAGCAGTGCTTGGTGGGTTGGTGGATTTTGCCGTCGCCTTCGTAATCCTGTTATTGATGATGTTCTATTACGGCATCACTCCAACCTGGACGATAGTTGCTTTGCCGGCTTTCCTACTGCTGGCGATCATGACGGCGCTCGGGGTTGGGCTTTGGCTGTCGGCGCTGAACGTCAAGTATCGCGACGTTCGTTACACGATCAATTTCCTAATCCAGTTTTGGCTTTTCGCGACGCCCGTGGCCTATTCCAGTTCGATCGTTCCGGAGAAGTGGCGCGCTCTCTACGGCTTGAATCCGATGGCTGGCGTGGTCGAAGGCTTTCGCTGGGCCCTGCTTGGAAAATCGGATCCCCCGGGTGCCTTGTTAGGCGTCTCAGTAACCGTCGTCGTAGTTCTGTTGATCGGCGGCCTTTACTACTTCCGGCGAACCGAGCAAGAGTTTGCGGACGTGGTGTGAGGACGTTGGCCAGAAGACTCTGGAAGGAACCCAGCTAGACGATTTAGCCGCGGATGAACGCGGATGTTACTGATCTGAAGGCATTATTCAAATCTGTGATCATCGGCGTTCATCCGCGGCTAATTCATCTGCGCTTGTTCTGGCCGCTTCAGCAATCCGCACGTTTTCGTAATCAATTCACGTCTGCTTGATGAATCACAGTTGGATTAGAAAAGTTCTCTGGCTTGCATTGGGAGTGGTTGCCCTAATTGTTGGTTATGAACTCTTCCAACTGCTCCGCCATTTTTCAAACGAACGGTTAATCGCGGCAATTGTTGGTAGAAGTCTGTCGATATTTTATTTTCCGGTTCGCGACCTGCTTACCGGTCAAGTTCTTAGCATCTGGTTCTGGTGCGCTCTTGCGTTGACACTCGTGTTGCAGCGGCTGATTCCGGCGGATCCACGTCAGCGAATATTCAGCGTCGGTCTGGCGCAGGATTTGGTTTGGTTCTTCTATGAAGCAGTGCTTCACGCACTGGTTTTCGTTACCTACGTCAGTCTTATCACGCGTTTCTACAACAAGTTTCTAGCGAGCCTAACCATTACGTCACTGAACCAGGCTCCCGGATGGGTTAGATTTCTCCTGGCGTTGTTACTGCTGGATTTCCTTTATTGGGCCCAGCATTACACCAATCACAGGGTGCCCTTCCTGTGGAAGCTACATGTAATCCACCATTCCCAAAAGGAACTGAACTTCTTTACTGATTTTCGTTATCACCTTCTTGAATATCTCGTGCGGTACACGTTCCTGGCGTTGCCGTTCCTGATACTCCGGGTGGATCCACCGGTCATTTTCGCATTGGCAATCGTGCTGCAATGGTACTCGCGGTTTTACCACGGCAACATACGAACGAATCTGGGCCCACTAAAATATATTCTTGTTACTCCGCAATCGCACCGTGTACATCACTCGCTTCAGCCAGCGCATCGCGACACCAATTTCGGAGCCATCTTCAGTTTTTGGGATTTATTGCTAGGAACTCAATGCAAGGATTATGAGGTCTACCCAATGACTGGCGTTGAGGATGAGAACTTTCCGCTCGAGCGCACGGCTAGTGCTGGGAGTTTGCTCTGGAAACCTTTTCAGCAAATGCTCTATCCGTTTTTCGGTACCGGCAACCTTGAATCCGTACGCACCTCCGCAACAGTCAATCAGCAATCTGAGGAGTTCAGCGTCTAAATGACTGACCTCTCGATCAAATGTTCAAAGCTGAGCAAGCGTTACCGCCTCGGCGAGAGGGAGTCGTACAAAGCTTTGCGGGATGTCATCACGGACGCGGCCGCGATGCCTTTTCGCCGACTTCAGTCTGCAATCAGGAAAGGCAAGAACCGTGTGGAAGATAAAAACGGTTCGGCGGAACTCAGTACTCAGTACTCAGCACTTGCCCCCAGTACTCAGTACCCAGCACTCGCCCCCGCTCGGGAAACTGGAGACTCGAAACTCGAAACTCGAAACGTCTGGGCGCTTGACGAGGTTTCTTTCGAGGTAAAGCGCGGCGAGGCGGTGGGAATTATCGGCCGCAACGGAGCTGGAAAAAGTACGCTGCTAAAGGTGCTGTCAAGAATCACCAAACCAACTTCAGGGACAGCAGAGATACATGGCCGCTTGGGCTCGCTCCTCGAAGTGGGCACCGGCTTTCATCCGGAACTAAGCGGGCGCGAAAACATCTTTCTAAATGGCGCCATTCTCGGCATGCGCAAAGTCGAAACGGAGCGAAAGTTTGAAGAGATAGTCGCGTTCGCGGAGATCGAAAAGTTTGTCGATACGCCAGTGAAGCGTTATTCCAGCGGAATGTACGTCAGGCTGGCTTTCGCAGTCGCGGCGCATATGGAAACGGAAGTGTTGCTGGTTGATGAAGTACTGGCCGTGGGCGACATCTCATTTCAACAGAAGTGTCTGGGCAGGATGGACCAGGCCACCAGGAACGGACGAACCGTACTTTTTGTTTCGCACGACACTAATGCCATCAAAGCGCTCTGCGCTCGCAGCCTCCTGCTCGAGGCTGGGCGTATCGCTGCCGACGGTGATACGCCTGACGTGCTTGATGCCTATCTTGGTGCAACCGCTCAGGCGGGCAATACTAAAGTCTGGAGTGATCCTCGAACCGCGCCGGGCGGCGACAAGATTCGTTTGCGTTCAATCACTATCGTGTCCGACGGTGCTCCAGAAACAATGGTTGATATTGATAGAGAGCTGGTGATTCAGATTGAGTTTTGGAATTTCACACCCGGCATCCGCAATCTCTTCACCGAGATCTATCTTGAGCGCGGAGGGAGCGTAGTACTGACCTCACCTTCGACTCCTGCGGCGAGTCTCTTGCCGGACGTTTGGTTTGAGGAGCCTCGCCCGGCTGGACTTTTTAGATCGACCTGTACAGTTCCGGCGAACTTCCTGAATGAGGGTGTCTACTCGATTAGTGTCTTCGTCGCGACCTGCGCTCCGGTGGTGATTGAGGCTGAGTGCCGGCAAGCACTCACGCTGCAAGTGAACGACACGGGCGCGATGAGAGACATTGGCGGAGGACGCTGGCATGGTCTGATGCGTCCGCGGCTGGCGTGGCAAACCGAGTTTGTGGCGCCGTTTGAAGAGCAAAGAAAAGCTGCGAACTGAGTCTTCTGATCGAGCAAGGGTGGTGTTATTGGAAGTGCCTGCTAATCCCAAAGTCAGCGTCTGTATTCCTGCTTACAACCAAGCGAAGTTTTTGCCGGCCGCGATTGACAGCGTGTTGGCGCAAACCTATGACAATCTTGAGGTCATAATTGTTGACGATGGCTCCGCCGATGGCACTCTGCAGATCGCGGAAGCTTATGCAGCCAGACATTCAAATCGGATTTCTGTCTTTACTCACGCAGAGCATCGCAACCTCGGACCTTCGGCAACCGTCGCTCGTGGTCTGCGCGAGTCAACCGGCGAATTTTGCTCACTCCTCGGATCCGACGACATTTTCTATCCCCAGAAAACCGAGCAACAGTTGAGATACCTGCAAAGAAACCCGCAGGTTGGGGCAGTCTACGGCACGGCCCAGTATATTGACGCGGACGGCACCGAAATGTCGCAACAGTTAGGTCAAAGGATTTCCGACGACCGCGGAGTTGAGCAGTTGATCAGGGCGAACCGGATACCGGACATGGCGGTTCTGTTTAGACGTGCCTGGCTCAAGCAGGTAGGTCCGCACAATGAAGATTTAGTCTATGGCGACTGGGAATTTTGGATTCGAGTGGCAGCGCAAGTCAAAATGGTCTTCATTGACCAGGCGCTGGTCAAATACCGAGTTCACAATTCCAACATCAGCATCGGAAATCCCGACGAGGTTAACTTTGAACGAGCGCTACGGGTCATGGAGTCTCTCTTGCGAAATCAGCACCATGTAGCGGTGCTGGATACTCCACGAATCACAGCGCTGCTCAATTTCCAATGCGCCCGCTATCTTTTCTGCACGGGCCAGACAGAGCAAGGTGTCAAACGTCTGAGGGCAGGCTTTGAGATCTATCCGGTCATTCAAGACGAGCCCTCGCTGTTTGTTCATTGGCTGACAGACGTCTACCTGCCCTACGCAAAAGCTCAGGAACTATATCCCTGGCTCAGCGACAATATTCCCTCCAGCGTTGGCCCGCGTTTTCGTGCGATAGTGACAAGATTATTCAAGGGTGTAGCTGCCGCAAGGGCGGCGAAAGACAGTTACCAGGCGGGAGCTTATACAAGGGCCAAGCGGATGGCGTTTAAATCGTTTAGTACAAATCCACGGTTGCTCACCGATCCTCAGTTGCTGGCAATTCTGACTAAGACAATGTTGGGACCAAATTTGCTGAATCAGGCAAAGAAGCTAAAGAGAAGGATGAAAGACCAGCGACATCAGAGGTCAGGGGTCAGAGGTCAGGGGTTAGAGGTCGGAAGACTGAAGTGCGGTGCGAAATAGAAGGAAACGAAGCCGCACCACATCAACGCCTCAGCCGCAACTGGGAAGCAAATACAACTTTCTGCAGAATTAACTTCGATGACGAACCGTAAGCCGTGGGTGATTGTCGTCACTCACCTGTTTCCTTATCCAGCTACGCACGGAACCGAGCTTCGTATTTTGAAGCTGCTGGTGGGTTTGCGTAGCGCGGGATACAGGGTGGCCTTGGTTCTGACGGATGAGCCGCAGCACACTGACCACCTGCACGGCCTGCGTCAATTGGTCGATGACGTTCGTTGGGTTGGACCAGCCTTCCGCACAAGATTAGGACGCCGGTTACCCGGGCTTCGACGTTTCGTTTGGCAGAACTTGAAGGATCTAACTGGTACAAGTTGGCGCAAGAAAGACGAGCCTGAAGGATTATTCGAACCGGTTCCCAGTACGCTCGGGCATGAACGATCCAAGCGTGTCTGTCCACCACAGTTGCCGGTTTTGGTTTCGCGATTGGCCCGCAAGTACCAGCCCGTTGCGGTAATCGCGGAGTACATTTTCCTTACCGACTGTTTTGCGTTGCTCAAGCCCGACGTTCTTAAGATGATTGATACGATTGACGTGTTTTCACTAAGAAGCGAACAGGTGCTCGGGTTTGGTATCGATCACGATCCCTGGAACACGTCCGCTGAGGAAGAACGTGCTTACCTGTTGCGAGCGGATGTGATCATTGCCATTCAGGCGAAAGAAGCACGCGTGCTGCGCGAATT
>JANNON010000149.1:0-2853 GCA_031399105.1 Blastocatellia bacterium
ACGGTGCCGTCGTCGACCCCGCTGCTCAATTCCACAACACAACACCAAAACATCCCAACAGATAGGCATAAACGTCAAACAAAATCGTGATGTTCCATTTACCGAAACCCGCCAGAGCGACACCCTAACGCAACCCCCAAACACCCAACACCCTAAACCCAATACCCTAGTCTTCCTGCCGCACATAGTCACCCGACTTCCCGCCGGTTTTGCTCTCCAGCCGCACATCCGTAATCGTCATGCCTTTTTCGACTGCCTTGCACATGTCGTAAATTGTGAGCGCCGCTACCGAAACGGCTGTGAGCGCTTCCATCTCGACGCCCGTTTGGGCGTTGGTTGAAACCTCGGCTTTGAGCGTTACGCCGGCGTGGGTGATGGCCGCGCTCACATCGACGTGGGTGATGGGAAGCGGATGACAGAGTGGTATTAGTTCCGCAGTGCGTTTGGCGGCCATGATTCCCGCCAGCCTCGCCGTTTCCAACGGATCGCCTTTCGGTGTTTGGTGCGCCCTCAGAGCCGCAACTGTCTCCCGTGACATTGCCACAAACGCCGAGGCCACCGCACGCCGCGTCGTGATCGACTTATCACTCGTGTCAACCATCGCGACACGGCCTTGCTTATCGACATGCGATAAATGCTTCATGAGTTTTGCGCCACTCTTACAGTTTTTTAGCGAGAAAGACGAGCGTATTACCTCCCAGCAAAACTTCGTCCGATTGGATTTCGTCGGTCCATCGTTCTTTGCGCCGTTGCCGGGGAGTGAACCTCGCTATCAGCCGAATGAAACCAACAATGGGCCAATAGAGCCATAACCTGGCTTTTGGCTTGTCGCGGTAAGTGCTCTGGATTCTGAAGCCACTCTTCTCCAATGCGTAGCGCAGTTCCGAGTAGCCAATGGGATTGATGTGGAGGACGACTTCCGGGTGCTCGGCAAATCCGATCAATCCCTTTCGCAAAAAATCCGCACTTAGCGGTTTGAAATGCGAGGTGTAGCCGAACAATAGCCACTTAACTCGCTCCTCGATATTAAGAATATTGGGCACGCTGATGATGAGATGACCGCCCGGCTTCAGCAGCCGAGCCAACTCTCGGATTGCCTGCAACGGATTCTCAGTGTGCTCGAGTCCTTCCACACAGATGACTGTGTCGAATGATTCGTCATCATATTCAAGTCGTACAGCTAAATCACCTCTTCTAATCTCCGTTCCCGAGAGTTTGAAGAGTTCCGGATAAAGATCACAGCATTGAACTTCAATCCCGAGGGCGGTCATCCTTGCAGCCAGGGCGCCTTCACCTGCCGGGACGTCGAGCACGCGGCCCACGTTAATATTACCGAGAATGCCGAGCACGGTATTGTAGATAGCTTCGTGGGCCATGGCCGCGCCGCCGTAGTAACGCGTTGCCAAAGTGGCGGCCGCTACCCCTTGGTTGGGTGCGTTGGCACGGGACTCTAAGACTTCAATCTCGCTCGCCATCGTCTCGTACTCCTTGGTGAGGGCGAATCACAGTCAAGACTGCTCGTCCTTAAGCCGGGAGTCTTATTACTCTAACTGGGGTGCCGGCTTCCAGTGATTTGACGCCGGCGGCCACGACGATTAGTGCGGTTGCACGCGCAAAAGACACGAAGTCTGAAGAGCCACCCCACCTCATTGGTTCAGCCAAAAGAGATCCCTGGGCATTAGTTGTCAGCCTCGCTGGCAGATAACTCTCTCGATCGACCGACCCTTTCAAGGCATTTTCCAGCATGGCCCATTCGGACAACATTGTCGGTTCGGCAGCGCCCTGCATGACCAACAACGACGTGCGCGCGAACAAGTTGAACGTTACTGACACTGAAACAGGATTACCGGGAAGTCCAAAGATTAGGCAGCCGTTTGGGAGTCGCGCAAACACGGTGGGCTTTCCAGGTCTCAATGCTACACGCTCAAAGAAAATTTCCGCCTCGAGTTCGCGCAACGCGAGTTTTGTGAAGTCGTAGACACCCATCGAGACTCCACCAGAGATCACGACTACGTCTGATTTTTCGGCAGCCCCAGCGATGATGCTTTTTAAATCGTTTGTGCTGTCGCCGACTAGTGGCATTCGTTGGACTACTGCGCCGCCGAGCTCGGCGTAGGCGGCAATCGAAGAGTTATTAGAGTCGCGAATCTGATCTTGCGCTGGTTGCTGGTCTACACGAACGAGCTCGCTGCCGGTTGCGAGCACGGCGACTCGTGGACGACGGGCCACCTTTGCCTGCGCATAACCAAAGGACGCGAGCACGGCAATCATCTGAGCATTGATCCGTTCTCCGCGACTGAGCACCTTCTCGCCCGCCTTTATCTCATGTGCTCGCCGAACGATCGATCGTCCCGTTTTTACTGCTTCCAGGATCTCAACTGAGTCTCCGTTTTCCCGGGTTAACTCGACCTTCTGCACGGCATCAGCGCCAACTGGCACGGGCGCTCCGGTCATGATGCGCACCGCTTCGCCACTCTTCATTTCATGATGCCAGCCTTTGCCCGCGGCTGACTCACCAACAATGCGGAGCTTCGCCGGGGCAGGCGAGGTTTCGTCTGCGCGCACTGCATAACCATCCATTTGAGAGCGATCGAAAGGCGGGAGGTCTGAATCCGCGATGATGTCTTCGGCGAGAAAGCGCCCCATGCTCTCCGCAAGTCCAACACTTTCAGACGGGAGAGGGCGGGTCTGATGCAGGACGATCTCGATTGCTTGGGCTACTGGAATCACGCGGGTAAAAGTTTCGAGTTTCGAGTTTCGAGTTCCGAGTTCCAAGTTTGGCGTTCCAAGGTTCTAGTGGGTCTCAGTCAGTACCGTAGCGCGGTAGCGTCTGGTCCATGTTGTATCTAAGTG
>JANNON010000204.1:0-15913 GCA_031399105.1 Blastocatellia bacterium
GTGTTCATTATCATGACATCCTTTACAGATCGTTATCATGACATCCTTTACAGTTAATCAAGTAGTCTGCCGCACTAGGAGGAGCTGCAGATGCCTTGGAGAACTGAGAGTGTCATGGATCAAAGAGTAGAGTTTGTGCTGCGAGCTAAGGAAGGAGCTGAGACGCTGGCGGCCTTGTGTCGGGATTATGGAATTAGCCGCCCGACTGGTTATTTATGGTTGGGGCGTTATCAGGTAGTAGGGAGTGTAAATGGCTTAGCGGAACATTCGCGCCGCCCGCTGCACTCACCACGACGGACGGCTGAGGAAGTGGAAGCGGCAGTGCTGGCACTGCGTGATAAGACCGGTTGGGGCGGACCGAAGATAGCCGAAGCGCTAGAGCAGCGTGGGATCGGGGTAGCGCCGGCCACGGCCCAACGGATCTTGAAACGGTGCGGACGTGTGGTGCAGCCGGCGGTGGCGAAAACGAAGCTTCGCTTTGCGCGTGAGCAATGTAATGAGCTGGCGCAGATGGACTTCAAGGGGGAATACACCCTGCCCCGGGAAAAATGTTACCCGCTTTCCTTGTTGGATGATTGCAGTCGTTATTTGCACGGGCTCTGGCCGTTGCGCAGTACTGGTGGTCAGGGAGTCAAGCAAACCTTGGAAGCCTATTTTAGGGAACATGGAGTGCCGCTTTCGCTGCTGATGGATCATGGTACCCCTTGGTTCAGCACCACGAATCAGCAAGGTTTGACCTGGGTGTCAGTGTGGTTATTGAAACAAGCAGTGGTGTTGCGTTACTCGGGCGTTGGTCACCCACAGACGCAAGGCAAAGTGGAACGCTTTCACCAAACTTTAAAACGGCGCACCAAACACCGCGGAGAGCCCACCACGATGAGTGAATGGATGCGCTGGGCGGTGGAGTTTCGCCACGAATACAACCATGAACGACCGCATGAAGCGCTGGACAATAAAACGCCAGCCAAAGTTTATCAGGCGGTTAATCTGCGACCTTATCAAGAGCAGCCACGCGAGTGGGAATACACCGGCGGAACTGTCAAACGACTGAACACCCAGGGCATGCTTTACTACCGTCAGCAAAGATATTTTGTGAGTGAAGCCCTGGCCGACGAATGGGTCCGAGTTGATGAACTGGATGGCCAACTAGTGGTGACCTTCCGGCATATGACGGTGCGTGAAATTCAACTGCTTACCGGTAAAAGCAGGGCGGTGCTGCTGCCATTTAAGCGGCACCCGGAGCTTCAGCACTTATGACATTGTGCGGCGAGGCTGGGTAGTCAAGCTTTCTTAAAGCGCTCGTTCCTCGCTGAAAGCTTGACTACCCAGCCCTCGCCGTAGAAAACCGTCATCAAGTGCTTCAGCTCCTTTACCCTAAAGCTCGGAAGAGATGAAAAGTGTAAAGGATGTGTTGATAACAAAACGTAAAGGATGTCTTGACAATCAACACCTCCGTGGGCACCCCTCTTCTCCAAATTAACAACCTTCCCATTCAACAAGGGGCTGCCCACAGAGGGACACCACTACAATCTTATGAACCTAATCCGTATTACTCAAAGTGTTCGGGCTGCGCTTTCATCCAACGCCCCCATCGTCGCGCTTTAATCGACGGTAACGGCTCACGGTCTGCCACGTCCGCAGAATCTCGAGACCGCGCATCGCCTGGAACAGACAGTAAACGACGCTGGAGCAACGCCCGCGACCATCGCAATCCTCGACGGCAATCTTCAGGTCGGCCTAAGCGAAACGCAGCTCTGCCACATTGCGCACAGCAGCGATATTCGAAAAATCAGCACGCGTGATCTTCCATCTGCTGTGGCCAGGCATTGGGATGGCGCTACTACCGTGGCAACTACGGCCTGGATTGCACATCGCGCCGGCATTAAGGTTTTCGCCACCGGGGGAATCGGCGGCGTGCATCGTGGTCCACTGCCTGACGTCTCCGCTGATCTGCCGGAACTCGCTCGCACGCCAATCGCCGTCGTCTGCTCTGGCGCGAAGATAGTGCTCGACCTTCCCGCTACTCGTGAATGGTTGGAAACCAATGGCGTCACTGTTGTTGGCTATGAATGTGATGAACTTCCGGCTTTCTATTCACGCACCAGCGGTTTGCCCGTGGATGTGCGCGTCGATTCAGCAGAAGAAGTTGCAGAAGTATTCACAGCGCAACGTAGATTGGGGTTGGAAGGTGCGTTGCTCGTGACTGTGCCGGTTCCTTTGGAGTTTGAAGTTGACGCGGAAGAGTTGAGAGAAGTTCTGGATGAGGCACTGAAACAGGCCGCGGTTGATCATGTGAGCGGCCGCAACCTCACACCGTTCCTGCTATCGCGAATGGCCGAACGAAGTGAAGGCAGGACGTTGCGGGCCAACATCGCGCTTCTCGAGAACAATGCTCGTGTCGCTGCTGAGATTGCCAAAGCGATAGCAAGGAACCAATCCACAGATTTCACAGATTCCACGATTCTGAAAACCGGCTGTAGACAAGAGTGAGTTGTGGGTTGGATCAGCGAAGCGGAACGCATTGACGCGTGCAGTGGAAGACGGTGTTACTTGAAACTGCGAGGCTTGTTCACCGGAGTAGGCTTGGACGTGGTTGGTCTAGTTCGATCCCCATTGATTCTTGCTCACTCACTCATTTGTCGTTCTTGAAATCTGTGTCATCTGTGTAATCGGTGGAAAGGTTTTTTTGTCTCGAACGAGTTTTCGCATTTTCCTCCAAAAAAAATTCAACACCGAGAAACCCTTCGGAGTTTTCACTGCATCTCAGCGATGCAAACTGAAAGACCTCCCCAGGCCCGGCAACTAAAGTCACAACTTAGCAGCAACGACAGCGGTGAAATTTTGAGTTTCTCCCCAGCCTCGAAGTGTGTCGTGAAAACTGAGCAGTTTTCAGGAGGCTACTATGAGCCGCACCCGGCTTCTCTCTCTCTTGGGCGTCTTCTGCCTGGTGGTCCTGCTTTTATATGTTCCACTAACCGGCGCGAGCGTGACTCTCACGGTCAATGAGTCCGCGACCCGGGTTCTTTTTGAAGAACATCAGACCGTCGTTTCGCTCGCCTTAGAAAATCCCTTAACTCGATCCGAGCCAGCACAAATACACGTCGAACTTATCGATCCGGACAACGTAATCCGAGCCATTGCCAGGAGAGAAGCTACCGTCGATCGCGGCACAACTTCGCTGAGAATTCCGATCTCATTCCTTCCCATCAAGGGCAAGGACCCAGCCACAGAGGATCTACTTTGGTACCGCCTGCGTTATCGCATCGCCTCGAAAACACTGGCCTTTGATCAGGTCAACGGTGTGATCGCGCTGGGGGAGATCGCGCCCGACATCTTTCGCCTTCAAGTGTCCGCAGCCAGTTTTGTGCGTGAAGGGACCAGCTACCGGGTCCGTGTACGCGCCGAGCATCCCTTAACTTCAAGAGCGGTCGCTAATGTGAAAGTGAAAGCGTCACTAGAATTTGAAGATGCTGAAAAGAAGGACGAGGGAGTGACCGGAAGCGACGGCTACGCGACTTTTGATTTCAAGGTGCCGGCGAAATTAGAGATGGATGACATAGATCTGGAAATTACTGGCAAGCGAGGATTGATAGTTCGCGAAGTGGCGTCCGAAATCGACGTCAGTCATCACGTATACGGCGTCGTGAATACTGACAAGCCTCTCTATCAGCCGGGGCAAAAACTGCAAATTCGTCTGCTCTTCTTTGATGCCTCTCGCCAGGCGCTTGCTAACGCTGAAGCCAAGTTCAAAATTTCGAATCCAGAAGGCGAGGAAGTATTTCGCACCACCCTAACGACTTCGCGCTTTGGTGTTGCCAGCACCGAATGGGCGATTCCCGAAAGCACGCGGCTCGGGAGTTACGAGCTTAATGCGACGCTGGCGGATTCACGGTTCGAAGGAACTAGCGCCGAGACCACGGTGAAGATTAGCCGCTACGACCTGCCCAATTTCACCGTCGACGTAAGAGCCGATCGCAACTACTACACGCCCGGACAAGACGCGGCCGTTACGGTCCGCGCAGACTATCTCTTTGGCGAGGCCGTGAAGCGCGGTCATGTTCGCATCGTGCGGGAACTCGAACGAAGCTGGGATTATCGCGAGCAAAAGTGGACGACCAGGGAAGGGAAAATCTTTGAAGGAGACTTGGATGAGGAAGGAAAATTCGTCGCTCAGATAAACCTCAAAGAAGAGCATGCGGATCTCGGGGATGAAGACTACTCGCGCTTTAATGATCTTTCGTTCGCGGCCTACTTCACCGATCCGACTACGAATCGCACCGAACAACGCCGTTTCGATCTTCGGCTGACAAAAGATCCAATTCACGTTTACGTGATTGATTATCAGAACCAACACACCGGGCTTCCGATGGAGTTTTACCTAACCACCTTCTACGCCGACGGGACGCCGGCAGAGTGTGAAGTGACGATCGCCGAACAGTTGAAAGGGGAAAAGAATAGCCAGCGTACGCTAAGGACAATTCGGACCAATCGCCTCGGCGTCGCGAAGGTATCGAATCTCCTGCGGGTCGCAGACGCTGAAGTTGAGAATGAGGAACTGCTGAAATTTGCGGCGCGCGACAGCCGCGGCAACACCGGAAAGCATACTGAGGATTTCTATTTTCAAGACACTGCTGCCATACGCGTTAGCACAGACAAGACTTTTTATCGGCCCGGTGAACCCGTGCGCGTCGGCATCACTGCAAGCAAGTCCGATCTGCGCGTGGTCGTAGACACAGTGCGTGACTGGAGAATCATCAGGTCTGAGGTTATTCAGTTGGTTAACGGCAGTGGCACGGTCCAGGTGCCCTATCGCCAGGAGTTCAACGACGATCTGACGATTGCTGTTTACTCGCTTTCCGAAGCGGATGCAGACAGCGACTTTCCCCACGGTTCTCATACGGTCATCTATCCACGCAATCGCGATCTGGATTTGCAGATAGCACTCAATCGAAAGATGTATCGGCCCGGTGAAGAAGCAAACATCGATTTCATAACTCGTTCGGCGGCGGGAAAACTCTCAGAGAGTGCGCTTGGTGTTGTGATTTTTGACAAGGCAGTCGAAGAACGAGCACGTACCGATCGTGATCTCGGTGGCGCGTATGGGTTCTACGGGGCCTACGCATATCTTCGTGGCGGGCAGGATGTCATCGCCGGTGTGAGCCGCAGAGATCTCGATCGTGTGGACCTGACCAAACCATTGCCGGAAGGGCTGGAACTCGTCGCGGAGATGCTGCTGAACAATAACTCCTACGTTCCACGTCTGCTGACCAGTGATTCAGAAGGTACGCCAGCCAGTGTCTTTGCAGGATTGGTCGCGGAACAGTTGCGCCACTTCAAGCTGACGCTCGATGGCGTTTATAAGAAGCACGGAGTCCATCCAACGACGGAAGTGACTCTGCGCCGACTGCTCAACGCCGCAGAGATTCAGTTGGAGCAGTTTCGAGATCCGTGGGACCAACCCTATCGGGCCGACTTTATAGTTGAGGGCGATTCAGACGTACTGCTGGTAAAGAGTTCAGGTGCGGACAAAAAGACCGGCACGGCGGATGACTTTACCGCATTACGACTTTCGTGGCCGTACTTTCGTTTCACGGGTGAGGCGATTAACCGCGCGCTGGTGGCCCATCACGCTCGCACCGGCGGTTACATTCGCGATCAGGCAACTCTCAAAAGTGAATTGCTGCTCAGCGGTATCGATTTGACGGCAGTGCGCGATCCATGGAGCCAGCCTTATCACTATGAATTTGGTATTAACCGCACTCAATATTCACTCGTCGTTTCCACAGGCGGCGAAAACAAGCAGTTCAGCCGCGGGGATAAGCGAGACACCGATAATTTCCAAGTCTGGCAAACATCGATCGACTACTCCACGGACATAAAGCTCAGGATCGAAGCGGCCCTGGCGAACTACTTTGCCGCCGCGTCTATCTTTCCGCAGAACGAAAATGAATTCGTCCAGGCACTCGCCCATGCAGGAATCGAGCGCACGGAACTGCGCGATCCCTGGACACACCTGCTTTACACAACCTTCAAGGTTGAATCGCTCTACAACGATCGTGTGCGATTGATCTCGCAAGCCAAACATGGCGAGCCGGCACAGCAGAAAACAGTAGTCACTCCGGTAACCGAAACTATCAAGTCGATTAAGTTGCGTAGCAGCGGTTACGACGGCAAGGAAGGCACATCTGACGACTTTGATATCGGAACGTTCAGGCGAATTACGGCCGAGCAGGACCGCACGGAGAAGACGCTGAAGCAATCAGCAGCGCACGTGCCCATGCAAGGCGCGACGGGTGCAATTACCGGGACCGTACTCGATCCTATCGGCGCTGTCGTGCCGGGCGTCATCGTTACCGCCGTTAATAAGGACACCTCAGTAGAACGACAAGTAGACACGAACGACTCAGGCTTCTATCTCATCAAGAATCTTTCCGCAGGTGTTTACGAAATCAGATTCGATGGCGCAGGTTTCAATCGCAGCGTGATAACCGATGTAATGGTTCGGTCCTCGAGTGTTGTTGAAGTGAACGTTACGCTGAACCCCGCTGGAGTCACTGAAACAGTTACCGTGACTGCTGGTTCATCGCAGACGGACATGTCAGTTAATGCTACGTTGGGAACGGTCTCCAGGACCATGTCCTTTGGTCCAAAACTACCGCAAACTTCAACCCCTCGACTGCGTGATTACTTTCCTGAAACTCTCGTCTGGCAGCCTTCCCTTGAAACCAACTCCAGCGGCCGAGCGCAACTGAAGTTCAAACTCGCCGACAACATCACGACCTGGAAAATGTCCGTCATCGGCTCAACCGCTGACGGGCAGATCGGAACAGTGGAGAAAGAGTTCCGCGCCTTTCAACCGTTCTTTGTCGATCTTGATCCGCCACGCATCCTCACCGAGGGCGATCAAATCTCGCTGCCTGTCGTCGTCCGCAACTACCTCGAGCGACCACAGCAGGTAAACCTCGAGATGAAACCCGAGAGCTGGTTTTCATTGTCCGGTCCGACGCGACAACCGCTAAACGTACCTGCCGGCGACTCAGCAACGGGAACATTCGTCTTGCGCGCGGTGTCTTCAGTAAAGGACGGCAAGCAACGCGTATCGGCGCTCGGTGGCGAGGAGAACGATGCTATTGAAAAGCCGGTTACCGTTCACCCGGATGGCGAGGAACTGTCGGCCACGGCCAGCGACATTGTGACGAATCGGGCCCTGCTCGAGATTTCGATTCCGCATGAAACCATCAAAGGTTCGGCGAGAGCTGAACTAAAACTCTATCCCAACCTGATGGCTCACGTGGTTGAAAGTGTTGAAGCGATCATGTCCCGGCCATACGGTTGTGGCGAACAAACAATCTCCTCGACTTATCCCAGTCTCCTTTTGTTACACAACCGCAAACTAACCGGCGCCGATTTTCCAAATCGACTGCGTGCTGAGAAGTATCTCCGCGAAGGCTACGATCGCTTGCTCAACTACCATCACGTCAGCGGAGGCGTCAGCTATTGGAGTAAAGGCCAACCTGACATCGCGTTGACGGCCTATGCTCTTCGTTTTCTTTCAGACGCCCAAACGCTAATCGATGTCGATCAATCAGCGATCGCGCGAGCACGAGACTACTTGATTAAGCAACAGCAAACGGATGGGAGCTGGAGTGCTGTTAGCTACGGCAATCAGGCGGCTGCCGAGCGACGAACGGCTTTGCTGACTGCTTACGTCGCGCGGTCGCTCGCAATGACTCGCGCAACTAAGAATCCGGCGGCGACTCCGAACACTAAACCGTTGCCGGAAACGGAAGCACTAAAGCGAGCGCTCGACTTTCTCGCCATCGCCGTGAATGAGATTGACGAGCCTTACCTACTCGCCATGCATACACTTGTCGCACTTGATGCAGGCGACGCGCCCAAGGCTGAATTCGCGCGAGCCAAACTTCGCTCGCTCGCACACTTTGAAGGCGCCGCAGCCTATTGGACCCTTGAAACCAACACTCCATTTTACGGCTGGGGCATGGCTGGGAGAGTCGAAACCACGGCCCTGGTTGTGCAAGCACTCTCGCGCCAATTACCAACAGGCGCGACTACGACAACACTCACCCCACCACCAACAATCCCACCCCCGGATAAATCGGGACCTGCTGCCACACACCCAGCTACTCAGACGAACGAACAGTTAATCCGTAGCGGTCTACTCTTCCTGCTTAAGAAAAAAGATCGCTACGGCGTCTGGTACTCAACGCAAGCCACCATCAACGTGCTTGCCGCGCTATTGGCCCAACTTGCAAAAGATACCGGTCCGGACGCTGCGACTTCACCAGCAGAAGTTCTTGTAAATGGCCGGCTGGCAGAGACGATTCAACTACCACCAGCCGGAAAGTTAGTGGCGCCAATTTTGTTAGACGTTTCCAGGCATTTGCAGCCAGGAAAGAATGAGATTGAGATTCGCCGTGACGGGGCTGGTTCGCCTGCCTCGGCCCAGGTAGTCGCGAACTACTATGTTCCCTGGGCGCACCTGGCCGGAGAGAAGAAGGAAGGCCTTCGTCTATCGGCCCAGTTCAACAAAACGGAAGGGAAGATTGGCGACGAGTTAACTTGCAGCGTTACAGCCGAGCGTGTTGGTTTTGTTGGCTACGGAATGCTGCTGGCAGAAATTGGATTGCCACCAGGCGCCGACGTCGACCGTGCTTCGCTGGACGAGGCGGTGACAAAATCGAACCAAGCCATTCATCAGTACGACGTGTTACCTGATCGCGTAGTTCTTTACCTGTGGCCGCGCGCCGGCGGTGTTTCCTTCGATTTCAAATTCCGACCTCGTTTTGGTTTGCAGGCAAAGACCGCGTCATCCACCGTCTACGACTATTACAACCCCGAAGCGCGGACCACTGTTGCACCCGCCGCGTTTAAAATTAGATAAGCGACCTCAGCGCTGCGATAAACCTTTCCTGGGAGCGCGGACGGCTCGTCCGCCTGCTACGCACACTCAACCTGAGCTGCTCGGTTGACCTCTCGGCATTCAACGGTGGCGGACGAGGCCGTCCGCGCTCCAAAATGAAACCACCGAAACGCCGCAAACTGTTATCCTGATCGTGCCGCAAAGAGCGAGGCTCTCGTCTAAACACTAAGGCGATGAAGAGCGAACTCTAATCAGCTTTGGCTGCGCCGAATTAAGGAAGACGTTCGATGAAACAACCGGAACAGTTTGAGTTCACCCATACCGAGGTTGATGCCGGAAAGTATAGTGCCGGATCTTATGAACTTGGTCGCACCAAGCTCATAGCGGAGTTGATACCTGAGGGATCTTCAGTAATCTCATTCTTTTCAGTTCGGCGGTGGCAGAAAACCAGCGGTGATTTTGGCGGAGCAAAGAACGATGGCCGCTAAACAAAAACCCAAAACCATCGACGAATACCATGCACTCTTGAGCAGCGAGAATCGAGTTGCGCTGGAGAAACTGCGCAAGACTATCAAGGCCGCCGCGCCTGGAGCAGAAGAGTGCATCAGCTACGAGATACCTACCTTTCGGCTTGATGGCAGAATGTTGGTGTCAATTGCCGCTTGGGCCAAACACTGCGCTCTTTATGCCGGCGTGTTGCCAATTGAAGCTCACAAGGAAGAACTGAAAGCCTATGACACCAGCAAGGGCACGATTCGCTTTCCAGCAGACCGCCCGCTGCCGGCGACGCTTGTGAGGAAAATTATTAAGACGCGCATCGCAGAGAACGCCGAACGAAAATCGGCGGCTAAAGCTCGCGCGAAACGGCGTCGTTCATGAGTCTCAGGGGTCAGCACGGATGTTTCGCGCATAGTTAACGATCCTGTCGACATACCTCGGAAATGCCGGACAGTGAAGACCTCGATTCGTAAGCAACTGGACCGAATTGAAGGTGTCGTAAGTTTGCTGCAGGAAAAAGTACGGGACGGCGCGGTGTGGCAAGTGCGTGACCACCGGCGCATAAGGCAACAGCAAAGAGAACTCAACCAGCTTCGGCGGCAAGATCAAATTGACTTTGCTTCCAGAGATGGTTCGCGCGATCGTACTGAACAGTTCAGCGGTCGTTAGTGGAAAGGGATCCGCCAGCTGCAGAGTTCTGCCAATCGCACGTTCGTCGTCAGCAAGTAAGGCCAATGCCTCAACGACAAAATCAACCGGAACGAGATTCAAACTCACCTGCCGGTTGCCAATATTCAATAACGAAAGCACTCGCGGCCAACGCAGCAGGTAATTGATCAAATAATAAATCCCGTCATACTTTGCCGTTTCGCCTGTCTGAGAATCGCCACATACAACGGACGGCCGGTGAATGGTTAGCGGCAGTTCGGCTTTTAGATTTTCCACCTCGAGTTCGGCAAGGTATTTTGTCTCTTCGTAAAAATTTCGGAAGCCGGCTTCGTGGACCAATTCGTCTTCAAAGATACGACCCGCTCGCTTGCCCGCGACGTAACAAGTTGAGACGTAGTGATACTGGCGCAGGTCGCGGACAGACCGCGAAAACTGATTAACATTCCGAGTGCCAGTGACATTCACTTTGAACGCTAGATCGCGTTTGACAGCGAGATCGTACAAAGCCGCCAGATGAAAGACCACAGTCGTTTCTGCCCGTGCGCGCTCCAGATCTTTTCGCGGCAGACCCAGATTCTCGGTAGTAATATCGCCTTCGAGAACTTGAAAGTCAGTTGCGGGTTTTCCGCTGGTGTCGGCGATCTCGGCAAGTTCCATTCGGGCTCGCTCCAGGAAAGGCGGTTGCACCAGCAATAAGAATTTCGCCGGCTCCAGCGCTAACCTACGCAGCAAACGTCCCGCGATAAAGCCGGGAAAGCCCGTTAAAAATATTGTCTGACCGTTTTGCATGAGTACCACAGCGAAGCACAATCAAATGTCCGACATGCTTCAGCTTGTCGTAATGATCCCAACGCTCAATCCAGATTGGCAACCCTCAATGTACGATGTATTAGCGCCTAAGTGTTTGGTAATCTCGACGACAAGCTGAAGCATGTCGGACATTTAGTCAGCTTTTCTTTGAATCCTAACCTCATTCGGAGCAACGATGCGAAAATTTCCTTCAAGCAACCTTCCCTCGCTATTGGCAGTTCTATTCATCCTACTTTTAGCGCTTCCAGCCAACACCCAGCAGCAAGACTGCATTCGAGTCACACTGCTGCAGCTGAATGACGTGTATCAGTTCACGCCCGTGGATGGTGGTGCACGCGGCGGCTTTGCGCGAGTGATGACTCTCAAGAAGGAGATTCAGAAGGAGTCACCAAACACACTTTTTCTCTTTGCCGGAGATACAATCTCGCCTTCGGTTGAATCGATAACTCACAAAGGCTCGCAAATGATCGATGCCTGGAACGCGTTGGGGCTGGATTATGCGACGTTCGGGAATCATGAGTTCGATCTGGGCCCTGCCGTACTGCGCGAGCGCATGAGTGAATCGCGCTTCAAGTGGATTGCCGCCAACGTCATCGACACTAAAACGCAAAAGCCCTTTGGCGGCGCGGAAGCGTTCGTAATCCGGGAATTCGATGGCGTGAAGGTAGGAATTTTTGGCCTGGTTTTGCCGGAGACGAAGAGCACTTCGCGGCCTGGACCCGAGGTTGATTTTCTGACGCCGTGCGACGTGGCAAAGCAGATGGTCTCCACTCTTCACGACCGCGGCGCCAAGGTCGTTGTGGCTCTAACCCATCTTTCCATGAGCGAAGACAAAGAGGTTGCGCGCTGTTCCGACGTAGACGTAATCATTGGCGGCCATGAGCACACGCTGCTGGAATCAGCGGCCGGTGGCGCGCCAATCTTCAAGATGACGGCAGATGCTCGTGAACTCGGCAGAATTGATCTGAACATTTCACGCACCAGCGGCGAGTTACAAAGCATCGATTGGAAAGTCATTCCCGTCACTGCCGACGTAAAAGCCGATCCCGCGTTCGACACCGTCACCAGGAAATACGCTTCGCTGATAAAAACTCTTTCCGTGCCTGTGGGCCGTACACTGGTAAAACTCAACGCCGGAAGCGCCGCGAATCGCAATGCAGAAACAAACGTCGGCAATTTTGTTACCGACTCATTTCGCAAAGCGACGGCGGCCGACGTCGGACTAATGAACGGCGGCTCGATTCGCGCGGACGCGGTGATCGGTCCGGGCGTGCTGACGCGGAGGGATGTGCTATCGATCCTACCTTTCAAAAACAAAGTGTTGAAGATACAAATTACCGGTGCGGTCTTGCGGCAGGCGCTCGAGCATGGCGTTGCTCGTAGCGCGGAGGACGCTGAACCTGGTCGCTTTCCCCAAGTCTCCGGGATTCGTTTTACCTTCGACGCCAGCAGGCCGGCGGGTTCGCGGATCGTGAGCGTTAGCGTGAATGGAAAGCCACTGGACGACAACAGAAAATACACGCTCGCCACCACAAATTTTCTCGCTCTCGATGGCGGCGATGGGTACACGATGTTCAAAGACGCAACTATCTTGATTGCCGCAGAACGCGGACAGATTGATGCAGACATTCTGACAAAAGCCGTTTCAACGGCACGGAGAATTGCGCCTCGCGTTGAAGGCCGCATAACGCGCCTCGACAAACGGCAGGGCCAATCGCAGAATTGCCCCAACTGAGAATGTACGAAGACGATATTTCTCCCGAGGCAAAGTACGAAGCCAAGCGACTCTTTCACGAGGCGTACCAGGCCCAGCTTGCCAACAACTACGAAGAAGCCATCGAACTCTACAAGTGTTCCATTGAGACTTACCCAACCGCCGAAGCGCATACATTCCTGGGCTGGGTTTATAGTTTCCAGGATCGCTACGATGAAGCGATTGAAGAATGCCTGGAAGCGATTCGCGTCGATGAAACTTTCGGGAATCCCTATAACGACATCGGCAGCTACTTATTGGCGAAGGGCGACCCGTATGGTTGCGTCCGATGGTTCAAGCGAGCGCTGTTTGCCCCGCGGTACGACTCTTACGCGTTTCCGCATTTCAATCTGGGAAAGGTTTTTGAGATGAGACGAAAGTATCTCGAGGCCGCGCGCCACTACAGTCTGGCTTTGGAGCAACAACCAGGATTCACTGAAGCGGCGACGGGGTTGCGACGAATGCAAGCGTTGCTGAATTGAGCAGGTTCGTTCGGCGAAGCCTTTGGAGTGCGCTTTGGAGTGCGCTGACTTGTCAGCGCTTTTTTGTTGTCCTTCATCTTAGGGACTTGGTGAACCAACAACAAAGCGCTGACAAGTCAGCGCACTCCATAGGCTCCGCACGACGGCGAGGTGAGGGATTCGTTTTAGCTATCTGAATCGGGCAGGATGATTTTTGTCTTCTGTCGTTTCTCATCCACAGCGACATAGATCACTTCCGCGTCCGTCACCTTCACTCGTTCGGTTGAGTGACCGACGCGTTCCGCTTCGACAATCACACGGACCGTTATCGAAGTATTTCCCACGCTGATGGTCTCCGCGTAGAAGCTCACCAAATCACCGACGAAAACAGGTTTGTGAAAGACGACTTCGCGCATCGCGACTGTGACGAAGCGTTCCATCCGAGTGTGCCGGTGCGCCTGAATGGCTCCGGCCATGTCGATGTAGCTCAGAATAATGCCGCCGAAAACTGTTCCCTGCGAGTTCGTGTCACGCGGCAAGAGGGTAATGCGAATCGCCGGGTCGGTATAAGAATTCATGTCACTATCCTAAATCGGCTGTTCGCGAAATGCTAATGGCCCAGCGCTGACGCTGACGCTGAGTGCTGAGTGCTGAGTACTGAGTTCGGGCACGAACCTAGCCGCGGATTTGCTGGATTGAACGGATCGGAAAGTCAGTAGGGCAATTGAGAGCGATGCTTTACCGCCTTCGGGGATCTTTTCAGATCCGCATCATCCGCGCAAATCCGGGAAAACGTCTTGGCGGAACAAATAAGGAGTCGAGGAGTCTAACTTTGTGCTGGCCGCGTAGACCTTAACAACGAAAGGTTCCCGCCATGACTATCATTACCGCAGCAACTTTCTTCCTCGGCCTATTCTTCTTCACCTCGGAAGTCACCGCAACTGATTTTGACGATCTCGGCAAATTGATGTTGGGAGGCTTTCTGGCTGCGATCGCTGTCGCCCTTCTGTTCACGTTCATCAAGCTGAAATTAAGAGAGAAGCGGCCGCAGGGTGCGGAGTTCATTTCGATCACTGCGGATCAGAAGCCGAAATGAGACTTCACACGGGAAGAATTCGCAGGTTGGAGTAGGCTAAGCGAAGCCGCAACGTCTCTTTGCTCCGAAGAGGCTATTGCTTCCAGCCCAAGGTTGCCGCTTGGGCTACCTTGGTAACTGAAGTCGAAAATCTTCTACCCGGAACGGGTTGCGGCTGACTCTGAAAATGCCTTACGAAAGTCTTGCTGCCTCAACCCGTTCCAGATAGAAATGTCTTTGACTCGGCGATCCGGAAGCCATCGCTACTCAGGCACTTGGGGATCTTTCAGCGCCCGCGTTGTGTTTTCGGTTACGCTTCGCCGTTCAAGAATCTCTGCTGTCTGGCGGTCACCTTCGACCATTTCGATTGGTGCAGGACGTAACTCGCGCGCCGGTTCACCTGCCAACTCGGCGCCTTCCGGTTTCTTCTTCAAATACTTCGCCGGCCGATCCGCTACCCAGTTGCCCATGAACCAGAGACCAAAAACAAATCCAACCACTAGAATCAAAAGGAACGTCCCACCCCAGATCCGCTCCCACGGTATTAAACGAAAGTACTGCACCCAGAACAGCGCGAGCAGTAAGAGGTAGCTGAGATTGACGAAAACCTGGCCCTGTCTTTTTACTTCCGTAAACCCGCGCAGTGTGTCTTTCGTGTCAACGAGAGAGAACCCGCAGTAGCGACAAAAGCGCACTTCGGTTTCGAGCTCAACGTCTCGACCACATCTGGGGCAGTACATTGTCGGCATGAATTTCTAAAACTGCTGCTTCATAAATCCGCGGTTATGTCGCAACTCCTTCCAACTGTCTCGTCATCCATTCCTTAATCGCGATTTTCAGTTCATCAAGGCGGCCTTCGAAGAAGTGATCCGCGCCAGCGATCATCACCAACTCGGCTGAATGAATAGTTGAGACTAACTCTCGCAACCGGTTCGCGTCGCCAAACTCGTCGCGCGTGCCGTGAACGAACAGAATGGGCTTGCGGCAATCTCTGAGAAAATCAAAGTCATACTTATCAACGGGCGTTCCTATGCTAATCAAATAACTGACGCGACTGTCCTCGATGCCGACTTCGCAACCTACGCGAGAGCCAAACGAGAAACCGCAAAGCGTGATCGCTCGACCGGGATAGTTCTGAGCGAGATAATTCAATCCCGCACGCACGTCCTCGAGCTCACCCCGGCCGTCGTCGTGCGTGCCAGTGCTCTGGCCCACGCCGCGAAAATTTATTCGCAACGCGATAAGCCCAGCATCGTTGAGCGCCTGCGCTGCGCGGAACACAACTTTAGTGTGCATCGTGCCGCCACCTAACGGGTGCGGATGCAAGACCAACGCGACACCATGCGGCGCACCGGATGGTTCTTTGAGAATCGCTTCGAGCTGACCATGCTCGGCGGGAATGAAGAGATTGCCTGCTGGATACAAGTTTCGAGTCACCAATCTTCGGTTGATTGGTTTACACGCTAGCAAATTTCGTCCGTCCTTGTCAGCAACCGCGAACCTGGTGGGAGAACCAGGACTACCCACGAATATCGGTAGTGATGCGGTTTGCTAGTTCGCGACTCGATTGGGTGTCACGAGGTCAGTACGTTCGCGATTCGATCGGGTGTCATGAGGTCAGTACCACCTCGCGGTAGCGGGTGGGGGATCGGCAACCACTCACCGATGCGTCATGAGGTCCATCTATGAACCGACATTGCTGGGGTCTCATTACCGATGGTTGAGAGGTTTCCGATCCCCCACCTGCTACCGCGAGGTGGTACTGA
>JANNON010000208.1:0-4986 GCA_031399105.1 Blastocatellia bacterium
GCGGATATGATGGATTGCGTCTAGGATTTCATGAATCTCGGGTGAGATTTCTTCGACCGCGACAAAGTGAGCCAGTTGGTGGTAGTCGCTCTTTCGCATCAAATTAGGTAGCTTGAGCTTCTTGAAGAACGCTTCGAATAACCGATCCAAGAATTCATCGCTCATCTTAGTATCGAGCCACCACCTGTCGTTCCGATCCCGTAATGCAGCTCTGGGCACATAATCCTCAATACATTCTTGCATCGCATTTCGCCTTCGCTCAACTTCGTCCTTTTCGAAAAGAGGGCCGGCAGCCTCTTCCATATGCTCAGCAAAAGTCAACAGAGTCTCCGGCTGACATAAGTAATTTTCAATTTCTCGTCTCTGCCACATTCGTTCTCTCAACTCGGGCGTATCTTGCAGTTGCGCCTCAAGTCGATCGCATAAAACAAAGCCGACTAGATCCTTCTTCGCCTCACGCAATCCGCGAAAGTGATCACGCGCTTTAGAGGGTAAGTTGCCGATGTAATGCACGAACGGGCGATCAAGCTCGGCAAGCGCACGATGCTTAAGCTTCTCAGCAAAGGCAACGAGTACGGCGAGATCGCTGGAGCCTTCGACGTAAAGGGCCCAGCCAGTTTGCTCTGCTTGATAATACTGATCAAATCCAATCTCTTTCAGGGACTTCAAGAGTTGGCTGCCACGGTCATCGATCCTGTGAGGCTTGCCTAAAAAAGCAACTACAACGTCGCGATCTGCTGCCTCGTTTAAGATGATCTCCGAATGGCTTGCGGCTACGATTTGGCTGCCTTGCTGTCTAGCCGATTTTGTGAGTAGTTGGTAGATCTGGCGCTGGCGAAGGATCTCGAGATGTGCATCAGGTTCGTCTAATAGAAGTACTGATCCCGGGTTAACCGCAAGATGTGCTAGCAGCAGCAATGTCTGTTGCAACCCTCGGCCCGACGAAGAAAGATCCAATTGAACGCCATGATCTTCGAATGTCATCTCGACTTCACCTCGTTCAACGATGTACTCAGGATCCTTGAGCTCGCAGCCGAAAAATTCATTTATTTGAGAGCGAATCTCGTCCCATTTTGCTCGGTCTCTATTCATTACCTGATAGCATAGATTTCGAAGTACCTCAGCAGTTCGTCCTTCTCCCAAGCGAACGTTGATAGCACCAGTGTCCAGACGCGTCTCATTTGCGGCAAGACCGGACATTGGAGGTAGAAAGGCGACTCTAAGATCGAGTGCTGCCTCAGGAATAGACATTCTTTCAGGATCATCTTTCTCAGATAGCCGAAGTGGTCTGCAATAAAAAACTTCCGGATTGGCATAATCAAACTCTAAGCCGCACTTCCAAGCAACTGAATCGTTTACTCCTTCAACTATCATATCCACTCGAATATTTTGCGTCTGTTGTTTACCATTAACTCTCTCGACGTTTCGCACATGCAGATCTCGCCATAGGAGGTTCGCAGATGGAACAGGGACGGCGATGAGATCTCTGCGGTTTATTGTCACTCCGGGTCGCTTTTTCGATTGAGGCTGTCCCTTTCGTTTTTCGTTCCATCTATTAAGTCCAATACTCCACAGCGCGAGGGCCTGCAGTGCGGTCGTTTTACCCGAATTGTTCGGTCCAATAAACACAACAGGACTGCCTAAGTCGATTTCGACCTTTTTGAACTTCTTAAAATTTATGATGGTTAGTTTGGTAAGCAACTCTTACGTTTCCAGTCGGTGAGTTGATAAGACCGACACATCCTAAGGCGTTTGTACGCTAATTGGTAGGGGTTCTAAACAGATTTCCTGTCCACCTTGTCGGGAATCCAGTCGCCGGTGAAGATCTCGCAGACGTTCTTCGCGGTCCCCAATATCGGTGTCACATCCAACCCGACATGAACGACGCCGGGCAGCAAGCCTTTCTTCTTAATCTCGTAACCGGCCAGGCCGAGCGCAAACAACGCTCCGATGAAAGGGATCGGCTTGATGAGTCGCTTAGCGATGCTCCAACCACCGGCGCGCATGATTCGTCGTTTTACTGTATTCGCCATCAATCATTCGCTCCTGACATTGAGTCAGTACCACCTCGCGGTAGCGGGTGTGGTCCACAATATGTCTGGTGCATGATTCCGCCTCGCCGTGAGACTCCTAATCTCCACCCCACCCGCTACCGCGAGGTGGTACTGACTTCACGTCACCAAGAAGTCTCCAGAAAACACCGGACTGCATCAGTACTCGATGGAGCCTCGTCTTCCTAAGCAAAACAGACAGGAGTGTCTGTCCAACAACTGATGACATATTGCCACAAATAGTTGTGTGCTAGCATGGCGGCGATTTCACGAAACATTGCCGAACAACTTAATCCCAGATGGTCCTGAAAATTCGTTTCGTCGCTCTGGTCCTGCTTTGCCTCTCCGGCCTGCTGATTTCCTGTAGCAAATCGTCAAATCAAAGCTCGCGCAAGCTGCTGATCTACACGCCACACGGTCAGGATCTGCTGCGAGATTTTGTCGCGCGTTACCAGCAGCAGCACGGTGAAGTCGAGGTGCTATTTCTCGACATGGGATCGCGCCAGGTGCTGGAACGCGTGCGCGCGGAACGCAATCGTCCCCAGGCGGATCTCTGGTGGGGCGCGGCACACACGACGTTTCAAACAGCGGCAGATGAGAACCTGCTTGCACCCTATCGACCAAGCTGGGCCGAAAAAGTTGGTGCTGCCAGCAAGGACACGCAAGACCGCTGGTATGGGACTTATGAAACCCCGGAAGTTATTGTTTACAACAGCGAGGCAGTGAAGCCGGAAGAAGCTCCGCGCGATTGGGACGACTTACTCGATCCAAAGTGGCGCGACAAGGTCCTGATTCGAAATCCAAATCCTTCAGATACGATGCAAGTCATCTTTGGCAGCATCATCTGGAGATTCTATAAGGACACGGGTTCGCCGCAGCAAGGTTACGATTGGCTACGGCGGTTGGACGCGAACGTTCATGAGTACACGGCCGATGGCACACTGTTAATGCAAAAACTCGCGCGGCGCGAAGGCCTGCTTAGCATGTGGGACATGCCGGACGTGCGGCTATACAAAGAGAAGAAGAACTTTCCCGTCGATTATGTCATTCCGGCCAGCGGCACGCCGGTGGTGACTGACGGCATTGCGATTTTGCGTGGCGCTCCGAATGAGGAAGAAGCGCGACGCTTTTATGAGTTCGTGACGACTCCGGAAAGTCTTATTCATGCCGCGCAGTCTTACTATCGCATTCCCGTACGAAGTGACGTGGACCGCGCGCAACTGCCGGGCTGGATGAATGAACCGTTTCAGCGGCTGCCATTGGATTGGGAACTGCTGCGAAAAGAGGGCAGCAATTGGATTCGCTACTGGGACACGGAAATCAGAGGGCGGAGTAAGTAAGTATGGCCCGTGAGGTCAGTACCACCGCGCGGTAGAGACTGTGGAAAACTAGTACTGTGTATATTACGAAGACCAGATGGCAGTCTCACTGTCAGGAAGGTGGACCCTGTCCCCGCCCGAGTTTGGGCGCAATGAAGATCGGTAGAATCTTGAATCTGCCACTCGACCTTGAACTAAGGCAAGTTGAAGCGGGGACAGGGTCCGCCTTCCTGACAGTGAGACTACGGATCTTGATTTGTCTCCTTAGACCTTGAGTTTCACACAGTTTCGGTAGTGGGTGGGCTGGTCATTAATAAAGGGCTCAAGGCGATGAGGAACCTCTCGGACTATCGGTCTTGCATGTACGGCCCCACCCGCTACCGCGCGGTGGTACTGACCTTATTCCACAGCTGAATTCAAATGCCACTGCTTTCACTGACACAACTCTCCAAGTCTTACGGCGCGACTCCCGCCGTGAGAGAAGTGACGCTCGATGTCGAGCGCGGAGAGTTTTTTGGTTTGCTTGGCCCATCCGGCTGCGGCAAGACCACTACACTCAGAATGATCGCCGGGCTCGAGGACCCTGATGCCGGCACGGTCGAGTTCGATGGACGAGACATCACTCGCGTCTCGCCCGAGCGTCGCGGTTTCGGCATGGTGTTTCAGAACTACGCACTCTTTCCGCACCTTGATGTTTTCGAGAATGTAGCCTTTGGTCTTCGCGCTCGTCACAAATCAAAAGCGGAGATAGCCGAACGCGTGGCCGCCGCTCTCGATTTAATACAACTGCCCGGCTATGCAAAGCGTCGCATCGACGAACTTTCTGGCGGTCAGCAACAACGCGTGGCCATCGCTCGAGCAATTGCGATCGAGCCGGCGCTACTCCTGTTTGATGAGCCGCTTTCGAACCTGGATGTGGCGCTGCGTGAAGAGACGCGCGGCGAGTTGCGCGAGCTTGTTAACCGTCTGGGATTGACCGCGGTTTATGTCACGCACGATCAGGAAGAGGCATTCGCGCTTTGCGATCGGATAGCTGTGATGGTTGGCGGACAATTGCTACAGATCGGCAAGCCGCGTGAGTTGTATGAGCGCCCGTCACAAATCGCCGTGGCGCGTTTTCTCGGGCGCAACAACCTAATCCGCGTTATCAGGTTAAGTTCAAAAGACTCATCGCACGCTGAGTTCAAGACCCTCGACGGCGGTCACACGTTGAGAGTCCAGGTAAGTGCCAATGAACTGCCGCCCCTTAATCAGCCGCTGTTTCTCGCGATTCGTCCTGAACATTTGTCGATCACAGCACACGTTGATGAGGGCGTGAATCAGATCAACGCGACTGTGCGCGATGTGAACTTTGCCGGCGCTACTTCAACGATCAAACTGGATGCGAATGGGTTGGGATTGGAAGCACTGGTATTACAACCGAACGGAATTGGTGTTGGTGAGTCATGCGTGGTGGCGTTGCCCGAGCAGCATATCTCATTGTTGAAGGAATAGATCCCGAGCTGCACATCGCACTGTTGAGGACATAGGCTTGGACAACCTCAAGCAGAACAGAATCTTGCAGTGGGAACGTCTCACAGTCAGGAAGGCGGACCCTGTCCCCGCTAGATTAAGTA
>JANNON010000258.1:0-6939 GCA_031399105.1 Blastocatellia bacterium
CCAGTAATAATGCCTTCTCAGTCCTACAAACCTCTAAAACCCCACAGAGTGGCTAACGACCGCACTCCTCGTCGTTGCGACTTACTGTGCTGCTGAATCGCAGTTGGTACTCAGCCGAAGTGATGAACGCGCAAACCATCCCGCGGAAGTTTCCTGGCTCGCGATTGTCCAGAACGTTGACCCAGAAGTCGAAACCGCCCTGGTCCGGATCGCGCCGCAGATAGCTGAAATATTCCGTCAAAACGAAAGCACGGTTGTACTCCGCCTGACGAAACGCCTCGGTATCACTCAGTTGACGAACCACTCCAGCGCGAGCAGCATTAAGGCTGTCCCCCTGATTGTATTTGCTGATGAGCGCTAGTCGCTCACCGCGAAGATCAACTCCGCTGACAGTCAACACATTCGCCAACAGCGCATCCACAAACGACTCAGCAGTTGCCTGCGCTTGATACCGTGCGACGAACTCCGAGCGGCCCACAAACACATTCGCGAATGCATCCTTCTGTGCATCCAGGTTTGCACCCGGTGAAAGAGCGTTTCGGTCACCAAGGTATTCACCAAACGCCGGCTGTCTGCCGAGGCTGCCTTTGTACATGCCATAGATGAAAGATCCCGTTTGCTGAAACTCCGCTTCGATAAAGAATGCAGCCGCCACCTCGCGGCGTCTGGCACTCACACAAACGGCATCACTTCCGCATTCGAGAATTCTGTCACTCCAGTAGTTGAATCCGCCTTCATCCGGTTCGCGATTCAACAGATCCACATACTGTTGCCTCACAAAGTATTCGGCAGTGTCCAGCGGGTTCTGGGTGTCGCTGTTCGTGGCTCCGCTGAATACTGCTTCCGTGTGCTCACCGAGCTGACTGAACGCGCGGCTCGCGGGACTGAATGTGAAATTGGCCCGCGACGGCGTGACGGTGTAGAAGCCGGTTGTTTCTACGCGATCAAACCGGTAGTGACCATTAGCATCCGTAATCGCCCTGCGTTCCTGCGAACCGCTTAGGCGAACGACAGCGCCGGCAACCGGCTGGCCTTCACTCGACGTAATCCGACCGGTGACTAGTCCGTTTGCAGCAGTCGGCGCGAATCCGAAATATGCAATCGGACTGTCGTGGTCCGAGTTCCCTTCCGGTATGGCAGCATTATTTACAAAAGCCGCTGCCGGCGTGCCTGGGAAATCCGCGTTATGACGCGCAACAGCAATGTGTCGGAAACGCGCGTTGGCTATCGTGTTAACCAGAATGTGATCGATTAGTTGAGGAGTTCCCTCAAAGATGAAGCTGTAACGATTTGGAGCCAGTATCAAATCAGCCAGGTTCGTGTAGTCAGGAGTTACAACATCCGGACTCTGGTCCACCACAATCTGGTTATCAGCGGTCGGGATTCCTTTAATCACCGAGAGCGGATCTGTGTAGCCATCATTAAACTGGTAGGCGTTGTAATCGCCAACGCCAATGATCATCGTCGACGGATTGTTAGTTTGAAGCTCCTGAAACAGTCCGGCAATGGACTCGGCCTGCGCTGTTCGCTTGGCCCGCACGCGAGCGCCATCTCCGGGAGGACTTGGATCCTGATCAATATCGATGAATGACCGCGGATGGTTTACAACCACGAATACCGGCGTTGGGAAAGGACCGGTCGGATCGACGGTTGCGAATAGCACGAGCGGCGGACGATCGTGAGTGGTCTCCGGCAGACCGGTCAAAGGATTGATATAAGTCTCGCTCGCGCGCGATTGCGTAACGATGGTCACCGAAACGCGAGCTGTCTTAACCAGAAACCCAACGTGTTGGGTGCCGGTTGCCGCAGGAATCAGGTGGGCGGTGTACATCGGATTAGGATCACCGGCGGCCACGGCATCGTTGTTCACATCGGTAGCCAGGCCCTGCAAAACTGCCAGGGACAGAATTTCCTGGACGCCGATGATGTCGGGATAACGCATGACATTCCGGATGGCCAGCGAAGCCTTATCGCGCTGTGTTGCTCCGCCGGCGAAATTTTCGATGTTGTAAGTAGCAACCGTGAATTCCCCAGCAGCCGGTGTTGGTACGGGCACCGCCGTCATGTTCGCGGAGGCTGATAACGCCGCATCGGGAATCAACCGATACTCATCGAAACTAAAATCGAGTGGCCCTGCGACATTCGTGAAAGTTACATTGGACGTGTATGGCAGGAGCGGCGCACCAGCACGCGCATTGGTATCAAGTAGTAGACGCTCCGGATTTTCATCCCAACGCGGAATACAACAATCAGGAAGGCCGCTGGTGGGATCCGGAGGAACCGTTAGTGAAGCGGGAATGCCGGGTTCGCGGACTGGTCGCGGCACGCTGCTGAGCACCACAAACACGTCGAAGAAGTTGTCATTCGGCGCCACGGATATTAGCGAAGCTGCCGACATACGCATGCCTTCAAACTTCTCGAGCTGCGGTTGGGTCGGCCCGGCGGCCGGATCAAGAATCGTCGGCGTCAGAACGATAGGCAGCGGCAAAGCATTGCCGCCGCTGTTAACAGTAATGCTGGTGGGCGAAGTGATCTCCGTCATATTGAAGAACTCGTCCACGGTTCCCGTTACCGTTACCGCGTCACCGAGTAAGACAGTCGGAACGCTGGAAGTGAATACTAGTATCCCTTCCGAGGTATTCGGATCGGCGTCTACGCTGGCATCCGGTGTTTGGATAAAGAAGCCGTTCGCCGCGCCACCATTGTTGGTAGTAGTCTTGATCAGAGTGACGATTCCGTTGGTCGTCACTGCCTGACCGTCAAAGGGAGAGGCGGCGCCATTTCCCTGAATGTCGTGGATCGCGACGACCGTGAAGTCGTCATTAGTGATGGTTCCCTGTCCCTGCCCATCGGTTACGGTTGCACCAGTAACGTTGGTGACGTTCACGAAGAAGGTCTCATTCCCTTCTGAGGTTAGGTCGCCATTTACATCCACCGTAAACGTCGTACTGGAACTTCCTATACCAATTGTTCGTCCAGTCTCAGTCTTGGCAACATAATCGTTGTCTTCGAGTGCCGGATTGTCATCTTGCGCAGTGCCATCCGCAGTGGCGATATCGAAAGTGACCGCTGTTGTTGCCGCCGCGCCCAGGCTGACCGTGAAGGTAAACGTTGTGGTGCCGGCGTTTCCTTCCGCCATCGTTACGTCGTTAATCGAAAGGTTCTGTCCACCGCCACCGCCGGTAAATGTTTGACCAGTGTTGACGTTGTTTCTTGTGTTCGCATTCAGCGAATTCGTAACGGCCCAGGTGAAGTTGCCATAGGTCGTTCCCGTTCCCTGCAATTGTAGTGACGAGCCTTCGGCTTGTGTCCCGCCTTCTACTACGCCGATGTCTGTGCAGGAGATGCCGTTAGCCAATCCGCCTACTCCCACGAATGTTCCCTCGTAGCAAAGGAACTGAATTAGCGTATTGGTGGAAGTATTAATGAGTGCTATTCCATCCGGTGATCCATTCTGTACGCCGTCAACCGGATACAAAATGGAGACGAAACCATATCCTCCAGATTGGTTCGTAGTTGTTCCGCTCAAAGCATCAGTGTCATAAACCGCACCAGTCGCACCGTTATAGAGAACGATTGAATAGTTCGCCATGTTGGTGCCTGCGGGCGCCGCCACTTCCACGAACTCATTAGCATCGGCGCCAGCGTCGTCGTAATGAAACTCGTTGATGAAAACGGTGGAGGTGGGATTTGCGAACAACGGCCCGACCTTACCGTTAGCTGCCGAACTCGACCGTTCCGCCTTGACGCTCCGGACGAGTAATCCTCGTATGGGGTTTTCAGTAATAACTATCGTTCCGATCACCAGGGCGAAACACGCGATTAGAATGAACCTGATTGAAAACAATTTGTGTCGAGTCAACATAGAAGTCACAACCTCTCAAACTTGTTATGTGTTCTTAATTGCGATGAAGGAGAGTACTAAACGTGACAGGATCTGTCTTAGAAAGACTGAAGTCTAACTGAGATGATCGAAGTTAGCGGAGCTTCATCGACGGATCGCCGAAGAAGATCCAGGTGTGTCGCACATCAATGTCCGTAGTCGCCGTCTTGGAGTTCCTGATTGCGTCTCCCAGAGCCATCGATGGTGTAGCAAACAAGAGCGTGTAGAGCTGATTACTCATCGCGTGCTGACCGTCCGGCACTGTCAATCCCGAAGAAGCGAACGCCGCAACCGAGCCGCCATTTGGTGCTTTCATCAAGGCCTCGGCAATCCCCAACAGGCGCGGCTCCTGAAATAAACCGTTCAGGCAGTCCATCACCACCACGAACGGCAACTTGTTTCCGTTCCCCAACGCAAAGGCGTCAGACGCATTGAATATCGATGATGAAGCCCAGGTATCGACGTTCCCGTGTCCGCTGTAGTTCACCAGCATTTGTCCGGCGTTAAATTGCGCCAGCACGTTCGTTCGCGCCTGCGCCGGACCAAGAGTGCGTACGTTAACTCGATGTGGAGTGATGCCTGGAGGCAGTAGTGCCTGAACGTCGTCATTGGCATGCTCGAAATCAAAATAGTATCCAGTGGGATCGTCAGCCACCAGCAACGCACTCTGCGGAACATTCGCAGGGAGGAAGTTAACGATCTTGGAAATCATCAGATCGGCTTCGGCAACCGTACGCGCCGGCAAACGACCCATCGCAATTTCCGCCAAACCATCGTCATTGAAATCAGACAACCAGTCATCGGATGAAGTTTCACTGAAAGTAGCATCCAACAATTTGGTCGGAACAAAATCAAAATCACCAAAACCCTCGTAGTTGCGTGGGTCCAGACACGCGTCTCCAAGGAGAATGGCGTAGCGGGGTTTGGTAGCCCAGCTTGACGCTGCCCGGGCAAGGAAATGCTTAATGGCGGTTGGCCCATGAAGGCCGTAGTCAAACTCGTCGTAAACGTCCTCGATATCGACGACTGCAACGGAGAGACCCTGACTTTGTCGCTGCGTGACCAAAGGCGCGGTGCTGGCCATCAAACTCTTATGAGCGATGATGACAAGATCCGCAGCGTTCGTAGCAAGGTTGAGAGCAGATGCTGTGTTCAATGCAAATGCTGCGGGCGTCTCAAACTCAGTATCAAGCTGTGCGTACAGCAGCCGAGACTTAGCTTTCGTGGTTACGCTCGGAATCTTAATCGCGAACCCGCCGCCGCTTGGTTCGACAACTGGTCTCGACACCTTCACGGCGAAAGGATCGGTGACATCTATCAGCCTGACATTCTGACTCGTGAAACCGTCAACCGTAACGTCTTGCGTGGGTCGGATGCTGAAACGAAGCGAATCATTGTCAGCCCGGAATGTGTGCGGGTAGGTCATTCGCACAAAATCAATGAGACTCAAAGTCGGAATTGTCGAAGTAAATTTAACTGAATTGCTTCCGTTGTTGATCAGTGAAACCGGGACTTCCAGGATCTTTACTCCGCGCTCAATTCCAAAGTAGTCGAGTGTGCCAACCGCGACATTGTTGAATCTCACTTCAACCTCGTGCGGAACAGTGTTCACTCCCTGCAGGGCCACTTGGAGGCGCGCAGGAGCCGATGCGGTGAGGTCCGGATTTGGCAAATTGAGCGTTTGCGTTACTGACCCCAAACCCGGGAGCACAGCCCCGAAATAGTTCTCAATGTCTCCATTCAAAACCGGTGTGAAATAGTTAAATCGCTCCTTGCGCTCAACCGTATACCCGAAATTGGTCGGCGCCGCAGCGCTGGACACATGGCTAAACTGTCGCTTCGTTAGCTTCTTCTTTTTCGACGCGCGCCTGGTCTTCCGTTTAGGCGGAACAGGCTGCTCGATTTTTTGCGGTTGGTCATCGACAACAGGCGGCAACGGTTTCACCAAGCGAGGCTCTCCAGTTTTCGTGGTTGGAAGTTCGGGTTGAGACTTACTCAAGTTGAGAAACCGAACCACATAGCCAAACCATCGCGTTTGCGGGAACTCGACAAATGTCGGTGTCGCGCGTAGGGGTGTGGGCGGAACTGCCAACTCGCGGCTGATCTTCAAATCTCCGCGCACGCGTTTTCCAGGCGTTGTGCCTCCTATCAGATAATGGACGCGAGTGTCGGAAGTCGAAACGTCGATCCCTCTGCCATAAAATTCGAATGTGTCTCCACTAACGAACGGTCCTGAACTCTTACTCGTCAGCAGTTCCACTTCCCTGCCGTCTGCAAACAGTCTTAGGTTCCTTATATCAACCACCGGATTAAACCCGGCGGACGCGACCTGCTGGTGCGTAACTTTGTACCAACCATCATGCTTGATTGAGATCTTTACGCCCGCCTGACCCGCGACTTCCCACTGGTCTTCGACTGGTCCATTAAGACTGGGAGTCTGTTGTGCCGCAGCAGGAAAGCCTCGTTCTGCGGCTCTCTCTGAAACCTGAACTTGCTCGCGTAGCAGCCACTGGTCGAGGCCGCGATCATTGTTTGTAGTTTTGACTGGGGCTGAAAGAGCGACGCTCCCATCGAGATTGACCGATTCAATCACGTAAAAAGCATCAGTCGTTCCGGTCTTATCAAGAAATGAGAACGAGTGACTGCTGGGAAGGCTGTTCGGAAGGCGAGGTGCGAAAGCTGATCCCAAAATCAGGTTGCGGTTTACTTTCGTGCGCTCGCCATTTCTCAACCGGTAGACATTAAAGCCTACGTTCCCATCTTGAGTTTCAGCCTGCCAGCGAACCAGAACGCCAGCTCCAGACGCGAAGCTCGCCTTTGCATTCGTTACTTCATTGGCACTCTGCGACGGGCTCGGACGACTTGTTGCCGCGGACACAGATCCACTCAGTCCTGGCGGAATCGCAAGTGACACCAGGACCGCTATAAGGCAGCTGAGCGAGCTGACACGCATTACGAAATTATTCATTGAAGGTAGTGAGAAAGCCGGAACAGTCGGGGGAGCCAGCAACAACTCGATAAATGAAGACGAGCCCGTCGCAGAGTGCCAATGAAGT
>JANNON010000403.1:0-2669 GCA_031399105.1 Blastocatellia bacterium
TTTTTTCTGATGAGTAGTCACGGGCAAACGCGCCGAGCAACAAAAGCGAACAAAAGTACAATCCAGAAACGAATCGCAGCCATAATGAGCGCTAGGCTGAAAGAAGGATTCATCTTCCCAAATACCGGCGCTCCCGGCTCGCCGGTTTACACGCGAGTGCCACCCTCACGCGAAGCCGTGAAGGAGATCAGGGAGTATGGCGATGACGCAGTGCCCAGCCTCAGTCATCACTTACAGTCAGAAAATGAACGTGAGCGTTTCTTCGCTGTCGAGTTTATCGGATTGCTGGGAGGTCAACGGATAGTTGCTCCCTTGAAAAGAGTGATCCAGCTGGACCACTCACCTGCAATCAGGTGGGAGGCCCTTCGATGGCTCACACAGGCTCCCCGTGATTCGATATTACCAATAGTTCGTGAGGCAGCGAAGGCGGATACCGACGAGAAGGTTCGTGAGGTCGCTTCAGACATTCTGTCTCGCTACCCATCACCATGAAATCCTTGCCAGGAGACCGTGACCAGCATGAGTGGGCTTTTCTTTTAAGGCTCGATCCAGAAAAACAGTTAGTCTCATTGACGGTTCGTTAGGCAAGAATGCTATTCGGGATTTACTTGAAGCTGGGCTTCCAGCGCTGGTAAACCTACACTCAGCGGTAGGTGTGACGTGGATTAGTTCTTCGCGGCTACATCACTCGTGGTTCCTCTCACAAAACGTTCGACAATTGTCACGGTCGTCTGCAGATGGCTCCGGAAGATCTGTCCATGCGAAAGTTGAATTGCGTATAGCCGTCGCGCCTTTTCTACACTTTCAGTCAGACATCAACTTACGTGGGTAGAAGCCTGGCATTATTACTCCTGAAGAGATCACGGCTCCACTTTTGGCGGCCGATTTATGGCAAGCGGTTCATTATTGCCCAGCAGTACAAATCCAGCCCAATAAAACGGATGGTTGTACTGCCGATCTTTCATTAGGAGCGCAGCAGCCTCTTTTAATGCGTGTGCCTTTTTGCCATTGGACAGAGTCTTGTTGGATCCCAGTGATCTGTAGAAGTTGGCCATTAACTGAGAGGTGCTAGCTGAGTTCACCTTCCATTGGCTCACCAGCATCGAGCGAGTACCAGCAAGAAGGAAAGCCCAGGACATACCGATTACACCTTCACCTGGAGCGACCTTGCCATTCGCTGTTTCACACGCTGAGAGGATCGCTAAATCAGCCTTAAGATCCATGGTCATGATCTCTCTCGCCTGAAGTAAGCCATCGTTATCCGGATCGCCTTCTGATTTCGTCAGCAGTAAGTGTGAGTACAGGGGTTGTCGGTTATCGAGGACGCCATGGGTAGCGAGATGAATCGTTGCATAAGACGGAGCCAGCGTTCTAAACGCCTCTTCGCTTGCTTCTCGTCCGATTAGTACCTTATGCGGAACAGCTCGTAACGCTTTAGCCACTGTCTTAACCTCTGTCTCCGCTTCAGGAAGAGGGCACATCCTCGTCGCGCTTTTCATCTACACCAATGACAGGATTACCGAAAGCGATCAACGAGATCTTCCTTTCCTTCCCTACTTTTTCTTTGGTCATTTCACGAAGCACAGTCAACGAAGGGGCGTAGAAAAGCCCATGATCTTCAATTAGGTAATGATTGCTCGGCGTAATCAATGCTTGAAATGGGAGGTTCCACAGGAAGCCATCGGGCACAATGCAAAGCGTGCTGATTCCGCGAAGTTGCTGTGCGGCAGGTTCGATCAGCGTTGTGTAGAGTTCGCGGGCGATGCTGGCAAAATCTGGATGGCGGTTGGCTAGCCTTTGATGAAACTGGTTTACCTTGCGGGACAAATCCTCAGGCTTGATTGCGATGGGATACACCTTCAACTCAGCGCCGCCGCTTGAGCTTTTCGCGGTCAGCACAAACAAGTAAACCTGGTCTTTGGTAGAAACATATTCCAGGTATGCTGTGTCACTTTTCAGCGTGAGGCGATTAATATCCTCTTCTGTTAGCGACGCGGTGCGTCCGCTACGGACTTTTAAGTTAGGGTGTGCGACATAAAGAGCATCTTGAAAGGATTGGTACTCTAAACGCGCTGCGTCTAACTTCCGATAAAGGGAATTCAGGACAGAAAAATTGCCGGCTTGCTGCGCTTTGATCAGATCATTGATCTCAGCGATCTTGCGATCTAGGCGTCGAACTTCCTGCCTCTCTCCCGGAGTCAGCACTTTGGCGAAAGGATTGAGCAAGCGCAGATTTACGCCTTCGGCGCCAGAAGGACTCGAACTGTAAACAATCTTATCTCCGGCGTTGGACCACACTGGTTCGGTGTTTCTCGACTTCCCATCCGAAAGCAATGTTGAGTTACGCTCGTCGATCTCAAAGAGGTAGAGTTGAAAGGATTCGTTGCCGTTTGCGTCTCTTGTGTAAGCCAGATATTTGTTTTGAGGTTGGAAGTAAATGTCGTAAATGCCGCCTGATTGAATGTAGATCGAAGAGGTCTCAGGACTTGCTCCGGGACTCGCGACCTTCTTCCGGGCGGCACTTTCCAATGCGGCTTGCTCGACGCCTTTGAGCGTTAGCCTCCCACTTGCCGGGACTTTCCTTTCGTAGCAAAGCAGCGAAATCTTCCAATCCACTAGACGCTTCGCCAACTTCGTAGCCCGCCGATTCCAACGCCAGCCGGAAGCAG
>JANNON010000374.1:0-12140 GCA_031399105.1 Blastocatellia bacterium
TCCCAATTTCGCTCGGGTTCCCTGGATGTCCGTACGTTCAGGGGGTTGGGTGGGGTCTATCGGGGGTGTAATTTATCGCTGCTTACTCGGTTTACCCGACGCTACCGCGTGACGGTGACTTCCTGGCAAGTCGAAGGCTCAGTTACAACGCCAGCTTGAAGCCTCTTCTGGACAAGGCGCCTTTCAACCGAATACGATGCCTCGCCTTCCCAACCTAGCCCGTACGGTGAACAATGCTCATCAAAACTACTCTTTGCCTTGCCATCGCTGCGTTACTTCTATCCACATCCACTATGAGTGATAAGGCGAACCTCGTGGACGACTACGACCTGCTCATTCGGAACGGCTCGATCATCGACGGCTCAGGCAAGTCGCGCTATCAGGCAGATCTCGCCATTAAAGGTGACCGCATTGTTCGCATCGGCAAGCTCGACAAAGCGACTGCGACTCGCATGATCGACGCCTCGGGGATGATCGTGTCACCGGGATTCATCGACATGTTGGGCCAGTCCGAAAGTTATGTGCTGATCGATCCGCGAGCGATGAGCAAGGTAATGATGGGCGTGACTACCGAAATCACGGGCGAAGGTGAGTCAATAGCGCCGATTAACGAAAGGTTGATCGCCGAATCGGCAGATTTCAATCGGCGTTACAACCTGACGATCGATTGGCGCTCGTTGGACGAGTATTTTGCGCGGCTGAGCAAACAGGGAGCGGGCGTTAACATGGGGACGTTCGTCGGCGCCACACAGGTCCGAGCTTACGTGATCGGCTTTGATAACCGACCGCCCACTGCACAAGAGTTGGAGAAGATGAAGGTGCTGGTGGCAGGCGCGATGAAGGATGGCGCTCTTGGACTTTCAACTTCGCTGCAATACGTTCCGGCTCGCTTTGCCCAAACCGATGAGATCGTCGAGCTTGCAAAAGTCGCAAAGCAATACGGCGGCATCTATGCCACTCATCAACGAAGCGAAGCCAACGCGCTTGATGAATCCTTGCAAGAGGTCTTCGAGATCGCTCGACGCGCAAATATTCCCACCGAGATCTGGCATCTGAAAACTGCCTACAAAAAGAATTGGGGTCGCATGCCGGAAGTGCTCAAGAAGATCGAGAAAGCACGCGCTGAAGGACTCGACATCACCGCCGACGTTTATCCCTACATTGCCGGAAGCACGTCGTTGAGCGCTTCGTTACCGCCGTGGGTGCTCGAAGGCGGCACGCAGAAAATGCTGTCGCGCATTCGCGATACGCGGATTCGTCAGCAATTGAAGAAAGAGATTATGAGTGACGCGAAGGACTGGGAAAACATCTATCTCGGCAGTGGCGGTGCCGAAGGAGTGCTGATCGGATCGGTTGGGAACCGCGAACTCGAGGCGCTGCAAGGCAAACGTTTATCGCAGATCGCTGCGGAGCAACAGAAGGAGCCGCTGGAAGCAATGTTCGATCTAATCGTCGCCGATAACGGTCAGACCGGCGCCATCTATTTCATGATGAGCGAACCAGACTTGCGAGCGGCAATGAAAGCCCCCTTCGTCAGTTTCTGCACCGACAGCGGCGCCCGGGCGAATGATGGACCATTGTCAGGAGCCAAATCGCATCCCCGTGGCTGGGGAAGTTATCCGCGGATCCTGGGCCGGTATGTGCGCGAGGACAAGCTGATGAGTCTCGAGTTGGCCGTTCACAAAATGACGGGCATGCCGGCTAAACGTGTGGGCCTTTCGGATCGCGGCTTGTTACGCGAAGGGATGTTTGCCGATATCGCGATCTTCGATCCCGAACGGGTGATCGATCGCGCCACTTTCGAAATCCCGAATCAACATCCCGAAGGCGTGAAGTTTGTAATCGTGAACGGGCAGCTCAGCGTGGACGATGGCAAACGAACGCCCGCACTCGCCGGACGACCTATTCGCGGACCTGGTTATAAGAGATGAAGTAAGGATATTGGTCTTTGGTCTTTGGTCTTTGGTCTTTGGTCTTTGGTCTTTGGTCTTTGGTCTTTGCTTTTGTTTGAGATCTGAGATATCTGAGATCTGAATTTGAGATCTCAAATCGGAACCCGAGAGTCGAAACTACGAACTCGAAACTTGAAACTCGAAACTCGAAACTACTTCAGCACTCCTCCACTTACACCTTGATGAATATTCTTCGTCGATAAAGAACCCACATCAATCCCAGCCAAACAAGGATCATGGCGAGTGCGAAGGCGAGCGATGCGCGATACGGCGGCGCCCACGAAAGAAAAAGATTGCGATAGATCCAACTGTGCAAAGAGACTCGTGTCCCGTCGCTCGCGGGCACTTTGATCAGGGCCAGGAGTTTGGCCATCAATCCCGTTCCCACAAATAGCGCAATCGCATTTACACCAAACACCACGAACGGCTTCGCCCACTGCCGATATCCCTTGATGTCGATTAGCCAGTAACAGAATGCCAGTAACTGCAACGCCATGCCCGCCGTGAACAAAACGTACGAGCTGGTCCAGAGTGATTTATTAATCGGGAAGAATGGATTCCACGCCCAGCCAAGCACAATGCACACAACACCCGCCACAAACATGCCTGCGACTTTTTCATAATCTGATTTCGTAGTGCGGAGCCATTGCCCTGTAATCACACCAAGCAACGTGGTCGCGAGTGCCGGGAGGGTGCTCAAAATCCCTTCCGGATCGTAGACCTTGCCTTGGGACCAGATGTGGCCTCGGATCACAACGCGATCGATGAAGGACGCTAGACTTCCTTCCTTGCTCAAATCCCCGGCAGCAAAACCTGGCGCGGCGAAAAAAGTCATCAGCAGCCAGTAAACCAGTAGCAGCGCTACTGCAATCGTGATCTGCGTTCTAACTTTAGTCTTAAGAAAGATCAGCGAGGCGAAGAAATAGCAGATTGCGATTCGTTGCAGCACTCCGGGAATGCGAAAGGTCGCGAAGCGAAAATAGGGAAAGAGATTTAGAAAGAGACCGAGCGCGAAGATAATCAGCGTACGGCGCACGACTTTCAAATACAGGTCACGCTTGCCTCTTCCCTTGATCGAATCGTTACCAGCTTCAGCGGAATGCCGGTGAGCATCAACGCGTTTTCCAAACGCCAGCGGTATCGCCACGCCTACGATGAAAAGGAAGAAGGGAAAGATCAGATCGGTGGGTGTCCAGCCGTGCCACTCGGCATGCGCAAGCGGCCAATAGATCGTCGCCCACGAACCCGGATTGTTGACGAGGACCATTCCAGCGATGGTGATGCCGCGGAAGACATCGAGCGAAGCGAGACGCCGGTTATTTAAAGGAGTAGTCAATTGATTAAGGGGTTAAAAACCATTTGCCATAGATCATTTGGCAGTTTTCATAGCTTCCATTTGTCATTTAGAAGGGATGCTCTTTGGTCTTTGGTCTTTGGTCTTTGGTCTTTGGTCCCTAGTTTCCAGGCCAGCCGCAGGAAATGGAATCGTCGTTTACAAGCCAAAGACCCAAGACCATAGTCCAAAGACCCTTTTTCGGAAGATGACAAATGATCAATGTCAAATGATCTATGGCAAATGTTTTCGACCGCTCTTCATGAAGGTACCGCGAACCCTATCGACCCGGACTCGGACTCGCTACGGGCCTCGCCCCCAAACCAAACGTCTCCGGATCCGGCAGTATCGAACTCGTGTTGTATTCCCTCACCGCCTCTTGCAACGCTTTGCTTTTCGTTAGCCACATATTGATCGCCTGGTCGTAACGAGCCAGGACACTATCGAGCCAATACGGTCGATTCTCTGCCAGCCACTGCCGTCGATAGCCTTCCTTTAGAATCGCAAGCTCCTCGGCCATCTCCCTGGGCCAGTTGTAAATATTGCCCCAATAGTTTCGCAGTCGACCGACCTTCCTCCGATCACCCAGGTTCAAGTAGGCGTCCCAGTACTCCTGGCTGAACTTCTCCATCATCTGCATCCGGCGGCCCAGGTGATCGAATCGCTGTGCCGCCAGACGCATTGCAGGCACCATCGATTGATTTCTGCGCGCGCGCTTGCCTTCACGCAGCAGTAACTCGTCCGCGTGCTCCACCTCGAGTCGCATCTCCTTCAGCTGAATGTTCAACGTTCGCGCCTGTCTCTGAAAGTTCGCAGTAAATGGCTCGCGCCAAAATAGTTCGTCACTCGAAGAGATACCGAGCCTTCCGTTGACTGCGCCGAGTGCTCGCAAGGCCTCGATAAATTGATCGCCATCGTTGCGAAAGAATGCCCAGTCGAAGTTACGATCAAACTCCTTCACATCCACAGTCTTGTTTTCCCAGGAAGCCGCGGCGCCAAGAACGATTCCATACCAGGTGCTTTCAAACAGGCCTTCGCCGTCATCATCCCAACTGGTGTTCATCATCCCCATCGCGCCGGCGGTGTGCCCATCGCGAACAAAATTAATGATGTTCTTCTTCGCGGTCTCGAGGTTCGGAAAGATCTGGTTCCAGTTCTGCACGCCCGGGCAAACAAACTGTTCGAGACCAGCATCCTTGAACGGTTTGATTCGAGGGCCGAAGTCATCGCGGGCCGCATAATCCCAATTCATCACAATGAGATCTTTCGGGATCTCTCCAATCAGTTCGGGATGATTCAAGGCAATGTCACCCCAGAACATCAACTGACGGTTGTAAGGTTTCAGCAGATCTCGCACGCGGTTGAGATGGTCGAAATAGACTGGGCCAACACCGCGCTGTCTTGCTACTTCCCTGCTCTGTCCCTCGCCGAGCTCAAACGTCTCGTCGGCGCCAATGTGAAAAAACTTACCTGGGAAAAGCGGATCAAGCTCGCGATACCAATCGGCGACCAATTTGTAGGAGCCTGCTTGTTGTGGCGAAAGCACGTCGCCATATGGAACTTCGGCAAGTTCGTTGTATTTCTCGAACTTCAAAGCCTTATGCAAATGGCCGAACGTTTGCTGCTCAGGAACCAACTCGATGTGATACTGACGCGCGTAAGCGACCAGTTCTTTAATCTCAGCAGGAGTTAAGGAACCACCATCCGGTCCGATTAAGGGATGAGTATTGCTCGCGAACGTGTGCTCCATGTAGAACGAATGCATGTTCAACTTGAAGGCCGCAAAGGTACGCAACTGACGCTTGATGTAATCAACCGTAGGAACTGGTCCACGGCTGATGTCATCGGAAACGCCTCGCCAACGCATCGCCGGCCAATCGACAATCATCACACCCGCAACGTAAGACTGTGCGCCTTCTCCGCGAACTAACTGTTTCAATGTCTGCAATCCGTAGAAGGTCCCGGCTTCGGTTGCGCCTGCTACTACTACTTCGTTCGCACCAACGACCAGCACATATCCCTCAGCATCCAGGTTGGGCGGCGCGGTAACGTTCGCCTTCTTTAAGGCAGCTTGAATCGCCGGCAGTTCCAACTTGCCAATCAGGATCGAATTTGTAGAACGGCCTTTCGAGAGTTTCAAAGAGAGCTGTGCCGCCGCTTTCAGATCATTCGCAAAATCTTCGGCAGCGAAACGATCGTTTGCTGATTTTGAATCTATGAGGGCGAGCCTGGTGGAGCGACTAAACAAAAAGCGGTTCTGGTTGACCGTTACCTGTCTTGGCCGAGGAATAATTTGCAACGACGAGTGGCTGTCTTGCGCACAAACTGCTGTCGCAAAGAGGACTGTAATGAGACAGAGCCATACCAGACGGAGACTGCTCCTTCGTGTTAGAGTGTTTGGCATCGATTGAAGTTTGACGTGTCAGAGTGGACTTAGTCTTCGAGAAGAACGGACGACTATGTAACCGAAAAACCGTGCGAACACAATGGCTGTTTCACGGACCGAAGGAGAACCTGAACTTTTGTCGCTGATGCTGGATGAAATCGCGGAACAACCCGCGGCGCTGGCTGCCACGATTGCAGGCGAAGCCGGTAAGATTGCCAAACTCGGCGCCTTTCTAAGAAGTCGCGATCTCGATCTGATCGTGCTGGTCGCGCGCGGCAGTTCTGACAATGCTTCGTTGTTTGGTCGCTACCTGCTCGAGATCACCACCGGCATTCCCGTCTCACTCTCAGCACCCTCAGTTCATACGCTGTATGGCGCCCGGCTCAAACTCGACCACGCGCTCGTCGTGGGCGTTTCGCAATCAGGCCAGGGCGAAGACATCAATCGCGTCTTGGAGAACGCTCGGGCAGCTGGTGCTTACACTGTGGGCATTACGAACGAAGCGGGATCGACGATGACGGGTCTTGTCGATGAGACGTTGCTGACGCATGGAGGAAGGGAGCGGTCAGTCGCAGCTACGAAGACATTCACCGGTCAGATGATGCTTTTCTATATGCTCTCGGCCCAGCTCGCAGATTCGTCAAAGCGTTTGCAGTACGAAGCCATTCCTGACTTTGCCGCACGAGCCGTCGAACAGCAGCCAGCGATTCTCGAGCTGGTCCAACGCTACGTGTTCATGGAAAACTGCGTAGTAGTGGGCCGTGGCCTGGCTTACGCAAACGCTTACGAGCTCGCGCTAAAACTGATGGAAACTTGTTACGTCGTAGCCGAGCGTTTTTCGTCAGCAGATTTTCTGCATGGTCCCCTCGCGATGATCGAGCGCCACTTTCCGGTGATTTTGTTTGCGCCGCCCGGTGTGATGTTACCCGGTGTGAAGAAGCTCATTGAGAGTTTGCGCAAACTTCATGCGGACACGCTTGCGATAACGAGCGACCTGGATGCCGCCAGCGCATGTTCGCGAGCGATCGTCATGCCGCGCGAAATTGATGAGTTCCTGGCGCCAATTCCTTACATCATTCCGGGACAGCTGTTTGCGGCGTTACTAGCTGAGGCGAAAGGCTTGAATCCGGATGCGCCGAGATCGCTGTCGAAGGTGACGAGGACGCTGTAGATTTTCATTTGAGATTCGGCATTTCTCAGTTGTCATTTTCAGAGCTGGTGATTGAAGAATGAACCTCGAAATAAAAGACCCGACGCATGGTCCGGTTTACGCTCAAGTACGCGAGCAGATCGAGAAACTGATCCGATCCCACGACGCCGCTTCTGGTGAGTCACTGCCATCGCCAGCAGTGCTCGCACAGAAACTGACTGTAGATAAAGGCGAGATTCAACGAGCCTATTTCGAACTCGAACAAGCCGGTCTCGTAAAGAAAGAAAGCGGCAAAGACTTTCTCGGTAAACCTAAAACAACCTATCGAGTGGTGTAAACCTCAGCAACCCGAGACAGGACCCCGAAAAATTTCGGCGGTTCGAGTCTTTCGTTTTAAAAGAACGATTGAGTATAGCTGCCATGCCACGCCGGTATTTGGGCCTTCTTTAAAGCTAATGCGTTTAAGGATAGAGGGTAAATTCTGGCGGAAAAAAGCCAGGACAGCACAAACAAACTTCTTGACTGGGCCAATCGAGTGGGGTAGCTTTGCCGCGTCAATTGCCAGGCTTTCTCTAGCCTCAGACCAGCCTGGCATTTAGTTCTCCCACAACCCTTCTCGGGAAAGAAATACTCAATTCTCGCAACCCGAAGAAATCTCACGTCCTACACTGAATGAGAAACCCATGCAGAGTAGAAAACGTTTTTCCGTTTTGCTTTTGCTCCTCCTCGTAGCGGTTGCCTTGCTTGCTGTCTCTGGAGTAATCAGCGCCAGCAGAAACAAACCTCAACAAAACACCTCGAACGTGATTCCGAATGTCTACTCAATACTTCCGAACATTGAAATCCTGAAAATCTCACTGATCCGGGCCGGTACTCCCGCAATGGCCGTACAACTCGAGCTGCGGAACAATGACAAAAGAGCCGTCATGGCTGTTGACCTGGTGGCCGGTGAGGGAGCCGTCACCACCAATGGTTTAACGGACGAAGAGAACCCGATCGTTGTGATTCCGCCTTATGGAACCGGTGTCGTCGAAATGAACATTAGTCAAATGACCCCAGGAGCATCCCTGGTGGTGAGCGCAGTTACTTATGACGATGGTACGGATGAAGGAGACCCGGAATCGATAACTATGATGCGGAAAGGTCGCGCGCGCGATAGGGCGCGGATGCAAGAGTTGCGTCACAGAAAGGGGGACACTAAAACCCCATGAAGAAGAGCAACTCTTTCCTCATCGTTGCACTCACACTCCTCGCATCACCCATCATAATTAAAGCCACTTGCGGCGACACTCAGCGAGTTGATAGCGAAACACTCTCTGGGCAATGCGCCTCTTTTAATTCAAGCACGCCTGCGACGCTGACGAAATCGGTAACCCTTACCGTATTTTGGCTGGATGGATATGAGCGTTCCGTCTCTGTCTCAGAGACAGGTCAGGCTGGAGCAAACATCCTCGGATTCTGCTCGAAATGTTGGCCAGGATTCGATTCTCCTTATTTTGAGGATAACGGCGCCACCGGATATTGGGTGCTGAAAACCTACAAAGGCTTTGTGAATATGTCGACGGACGCGTGTTCGCTGGCATCTCAACCAACTCAAGAAGTTCGCCAAGGTCATACGTGTAAATGCACAGGAGGTGGTGGCGGAACATTCACCTCCGATGCAATGAGTTCGATCGTTTCATTGAACTCCAGTTGGCCCAACTGCTGCACACCTTCAGTCGAGTACCTGAATTGGTGTGAACAGGAAAGCTATCCCTACAACTGGGATGAATGCTGGTGCGGGCCAACGCCTATCGTGATTGACATCGCTGGCGATGGGTTCAACCTAACCAGCGCCACTGGTGGTGTTGACTTTGATGTGAATGCCAATGGGGTTCCGGAACATGCGGCATGGACCGCAAGCGGATCGGACGATGCCTGGTTGGCGCTCGACCGAAACGGAAATGGAATCATTGATAACGGAACCGAGTTGTTTGGGAACTACACGCAACAACCCCTGTCATCTGAACCAAACGGCTTCCTCGCTCTTGCTGAGTTCGACAAGCCATCACAAGGTGGTAATGGAGATGGCCTAATACGTAAGAACGACGCCGTATTTTCATCTTTGCGCTTATGGCAGGATGTAAATCACAACGGATTCTCCGAACCTATGGAACTTCAAACTCTGAAAGACCTCGGCTTGAAAACGATCGAATTGACTTACGAGACGTCACGGCGCAAGGATCGCCACGGTAATTTGTTTCGCTATCGGGCCAAAGTCAGAGACACAAGGGACGCTCAACTGGGCCGTTGGGCCTGGGACGTCTACATAAAGGTTGTAAATTAACAAGCCGCCACGAAACCCCTCCCAGCTACTTGGAGGGGTTTCGTGTTTGATATTGCGAGTATCCTAAGGTGGCAGGATGAACACGTTCGAAGCGCGGTGTTCTACAAGCTGCCTACTTCTCGTTTTCGTCGACCTTCTGATTCTTGCTCGAAAGTCTGCGTGATGTACCTCCTGGATAGGCCCGCCCATATCTATTTCCACTACGGTACAAATAGTAAGGTCGTCATTCCTCCTAAAGGCTGCCCGCCCGCCGCTGTTGGATTCGATCACTTCGAACCAATTTCGGGTGAGGACATTTGCGGGACTCTGCGTTCGGAGCGAGGGGCCATTCTCAAATTCCAAGGTCACCGTGATATTCTTTTTCGTTGCCGGCGCAAGATAATTTTTGACTAAGCGAAAGTGGCGGAATTGGCAGACGCGCCAGACTTAGGATCTGGTACCGAAAGGTGTGGGGGTTCGAGTCCCCCCTTTCGCACCAAATTGGTCCGTGGTCAGTAGTCAGTAGTCAGTTGTCCGTTGTTCTTCTTCGACACGATTCTCGGTTTATGAGACGACGCAAGTCATGCAACAAAAACAACTGACAACGGACTACTGACCACTGACAAACACAGATAACTAGAAGTTAAGAAAACAGGATCCCCAAAAAACGAAAGGCGCCCGTTCGACGCCGTGACGTCTGAACGGGTTTTATTATTGATGAAGACTGAATTGATTGATGTCTCTCCAACGCGCAAGGAGATCAAAATTGAAATCGCGCCGGAAGTGGTTCGCGAAACTTTTGATCGCGTCAGCGACACGTTTGCGAAGCAGGTGAACGTTCCCGGCTTCCGCAAAGGTCACGCTCCGCGCTCCGTCGTGCGCACCCGGTTCAAGAACGAGATTCGCACCGATGTCCTGCGCGAGTTGGTTCCCGACGCCGTTAACGAAGCAATCATGAAGCACGAACTCGCCGCCATCGGCGAACCCGACGTTCATCTGGATGAGACGGATGACACCAAACCCTTTGGCACTGTGCCCATCGGCGTTCATGTTCATCTCGAGATACTGCCGCACGTTGAACTCAGGAATTACAAAGGTCTTGAGGCCACACGAACGGTTCAGCCTGTGAAAGATGAAGACATTGATCGCGTGATCGAAAACTTGCGCGAATCCTCAGCGGCCCTGCAACCAGTTGAAGATCGGCCCGCTGCAATAGGTGACACAGTCACGGCCAATTTCAATGGCAAGTTTGCTGATGCTCCTGATGATGAAGACATCAATGTTCAAGATGTCGAAGTCGTGCTCGGCGGCGAGGGAGTTCAACAAGAGTTCACCGACAACTTGGTCGGCACGAAAGCAGACGACGAGAAGGGCTTTACAGTTATCTACCCGGAGGATTTTTCGTCAAAAGGGCTGGCGGGAAAGAAAGTTGACTACACGGCGACTGTCACCGCTGTTCGCATCAAGGAGTTGCCCGAGTTAGACGATGAGTGGGCCGGCAGCCTCGGTGAGGATATCGACTCGGTGGCTACCTTGAGATCAAAAGTTCGCGAGGATCTTGAAAAGCGCGTGGCCGTCGAAGCTGATCATCGTGTGCGCAGCGAGTTGATGAAGACACTGCTACAGGAACATCCCTTTGAAGTTCCGGATACGCTAGTGGATCAGCAGACGAACTTTCGTCTTGAGAATGTAGTGCGCGATATGATCGGTCGAGGCATAGATCCACGTAGCCAGGAGCTCAATTGGGAAGGTGCGCATGAAGAGTTAAAGGGTCAAGCGGAGGAGGATGTACGCGCGTCTTTATTGCTTGAACGAATAGCCGACGAAGAGAAAATCGAGATCTCGAATGAAGAGATCGAAGCCGAAATTGATGCGATTGCAAACGCGTCGCGACAGTCGAAAGAGCAAGTGCGTGCCGTCTTGACAAAGGATGGGGGCGAACGTAGCATCGCGAACAGGTTGCGCAACCGCAGAGCGCTTGATTTGTTGCTTGAAAATGCTCGCATAACCGATGCGGAGTGGACTGAAATACAGAATTCAGAAGTCAGCACTCAGGAGTCAGAATAGATATTGTCCCGTCGGCGAATTGCAGAGTTCCATCCTGACTTCTCTCATTTCGATCTAATAAAAGGGTTTTCATTCTGACTTCTGGTTTCTGATCTCTGTATTCTTACTCTTAGAGGGTTTCTTTCTTATGGCTTTAGTCCCAATGGTTGTCGAACAAACCTCGCGTGGCGAACGTGCGTTTGACATCTACTCTCGGCTACTCAAAGACAACATCATTTTTCTTGGTACACCAATCGACGATCAGATCGCGAACTTGATCGTAGCGCAGCTTCTTTTCCTTGAAGCTGAAGATCCGGAAAAAGACATCAATATCTATATCAATTCGCCGGGTGGCTCGATCACGGCTGGCATGGCCGTCTACGACACAATGCAATTCATTCGTCCGGATGTCACCACCATTTGCGTGGGCCAATGCGCTTCCATGGGAGCGCTGCTTTTGGCTGCAGGCGCAAAAGGCAAACGCTTTGCTCTCCCCAACTCACGTATTCTCATTCACCAGCCTTCGGGCGGATCGTCGGGACAGGCCACCGACATCAGGATTCAGGCTGAAGAAATTCTGCGAATGCGCGAACTCACCTCCCAGATCCTGGCCAAACACACCGGCCAAACCTACGAAACAGTTGAACGCGACGTCGAGCGCGACAAAATAATGTCTGCTGCGGGCGCAAAGGATTATGGTTTAATAGACGAGGTAATCGCGCACCGCGAGTAAAGCGCGCGATTGGAGAAGCCCGATGATTGCGAAGATGAAAGCTCGCGGGTTCTGCTGCTCGTTTTGTGGACGCGCGAAAGGCGAGGTCGCAAACATCATGGCTGGTACGCCACAACAGACGCGCGGCGTTCCGAAACAGATGGTCCGCAAAAGTGCTTTCATCTGTAACGAGTGCGTTCACTATTACTATCAAATGGTCACTGCTCCCGAGGTGACCGCGGTCGAAGGCCGGGCG
>JANNON010000429.1:0-3111 GCA_031399105.1 Blastocatellia bacterium
CCGACGCTACGGCGTTTCGGTACTGACTTCATGCCACTCCATCCATCGCCATGCTGACCATTCGTCGAGCGAGACAAGAAGACTGCGAATCAATCGCCAGCCTGCACATCGCTGCGGTAAAAGCGATCAGCACTGAGTTCTACACGAATGTTGAGCTCGCGGCGTGGGCAGTTCCGAAGGACATTAAAAGTTACCAGGAAAGCGTTTGCACTAAAGAGTGTTTTGTTGTTGAGTATGAGGAAGTGATCGTCGGATTCGGGGTGTTGAATCCGGCGACGATCGAGATCGAAGCGGTTTATGTTAGTCCCGCTGCTGGTCGACGTGGCATCGGACTACAACTTCTGACAATGCTCGAGCAAAGGGCGGTTTCGTTGGGTTTAACAATGCTCAGGCTGAACGCGTCATTGAATGCAGTTCCCTTCTATGAGCGAGCCGGGTTTGTGGCGCAGGAGAGATCGAAGTATCGCTTGATGAGCGGAGTCGAAATAGCATGCGTACCGATGATCAAGGCGATCGGCGGGAACAACCAGCCTTAGAGTATTCGAGGGTTGATTCACATCCCCAGCCAAAAGCGCCGACAAGTCGCCGCACTCCAAGGGCTCCGCATTACATCCAGCAAAGAAACGTAATCGTGAAACTGAAAACCAAGCTCGCAAGGTCGATGACCGTTGTCCAGTTTGAGAACGGCTATTGGTACGCGAAGGAGCTCAAAGAGTTTGCAGAAGCGATTGGCATACCTTCCGCCGGCAAGCTGCGAAAAGATGAACTCGAAAAAGCAATTCTCCTTTTTCTTCGAACCGGAAAGATCCAGCTTCCAACTAAAAGAAGCCTGGTCAGAACCGGAATCAGAGACAGCGAGCGAGGTTTGAGTCTCCAACTCCCCGTCGTCAACTACACGAACGACAAACAGACTAAGGAATTTATCGAGCAGGAAGCACGGAAACTCGTTCCCGGACTAAGAAGAAGGTCCGGCGCTCGCTATCGTCTCAATCGTTGGCGCGAGCAGCAGCTTGTTAATGGGTTCTCGATCACGTATCGAGATTTAATAGCGGAGTACGTCAGATTGAGTCAGACCACTGAACCCTTTGCTCACATTCCCCACGGGCGGTACATTAACTTTGTGGCCGACTTTCTCGCCGCTGAACCAACCGCGACGAGAGCCAAGGCAGTCACAGCATGGAAGCAACTGAAGAGCATAGACCTCCCCAAAACCTACCGCGCCTGGGCGTCGGTTCGTATATCAAAGCCTGTTAACAAAAAGAAGTAATCTCGTGAAATAGATCATGGCGTATAAGGTTGGCAGCAATGAACACCGCCTTCTCAATCATCGCGTTAGTCCTGCTCCCATTTGCTCAGCTTTCGGCCCAGGAAGGTTTTTCTGCTGATGGCGCGATAGAGGAAAAGTCGGCACCCAGTTTCGAGGCTTACCGCGTCGCAAAGGTGTTTACCGGCACACCTCGTCCGGTAAAGTTAACAACCTCTGAAGCACGAATGTTTCGCACGCGCTTACGAGAGAGCGCGAAGCAAGGGGTGAACTTTGCCGGTCACTATGTGGTCGCGATTTGGGGTTGCGGCTCAGGTTGCGCATCGTTTGCTTTCATTGACGCAAAGACTGGAAAGGTCTATTTCCCTCCCTTGAGTCTCGTGGGTGTACCGATAGGTCAGGATCTCGATCCCCTGCTGTTTCGAAAAGACAGTAGGCTTTTCCGCATCGTAGGCTCCCGAAACGATCAAGGCCTGGGAACTTACTTTTATGAATGGCGAAACAATCGGTTCAGACTTGTTCGTGAATATGAGAATAAGCAGGTTAGATAATTTTGGGACCTCAACAATGATTACGAAATCCGGAAGGGGCAAAACTTTATGAAATTGCTCGTCATGGTCTTAGCTGTTGCCGCCATTGCTTTCAATGTCGGCGTTGAGCAGGCGGCGGGAATCTCGGCTATGCAAGAGAAGACTGACAAGCAGAAGAACGAGGAGAAGGATAAAGATCAGTCAGCCGAGAAGATCTCAGGAGACTTGGGGAGTAAAACCAATCCGGTTCGCTGCGATTTTCCAAAAGGCGAGCGTGAGTACTTGAATCGACTTCGCTGCCCGGATGAAAGGCGGCCTCAGTATTCACGCATCGGCAGCTTTGGCGCTGGCCCTTATGGCAACATTCTTGATGGCTATCGGGTCAAATGCGAAGGTAAAGATGAGGTGACAATCTTCATGGACATGTATCACAAGGACTACATTGAGGGGGAGGCGGTGCCAGGCTTTAAGATTGTCAATCAAGAGTTGCCACAGGCGCGGCTCTCTCTAAGCTCGTTACCTGAAGCAGCAGCAAATTAAACCAGGCAGTTTGAACAGCGAGCCACCATGAGTCGAAAGTGATGAATCAAATGCTTCGCGTGCTAATCGCTTTTGCAGTGCTACTCAACGTTTGTGTTACTTCTCCTGTAACGGCGCAGCCTCGCGCCGGCGCTAATCTCCCTGATCTGGTAATCAAGCAGTATGAATTTGTGTCCACCAACAACAAGTGGGTGCGAGTGCTAATCGCAAACGAGGGCAAAGCTGCTTCAAAGCCTTGCGTGTTGGAGTTGGCAGTTCGCAAGATCAAGGGTGTCGGAGCTACGCGAAAAGCAACTGAAACAATTCCGGCAATTGCCCCTGGAAAAGAAGAGTGGATTACGATAAATACTTCTGGAATTCTGCAGTCGGAACTCAGCCTCAAAGACGATGCAACCTTTAGACTGCGTGCGGACGAAACCGGCATCGTGAATGAAGCCGATGAGAACAATAACGAAACCTGGCACAACGGTAATTGAAGTAAGTAACAAGGATGGCAGGCAACAGGTGTGTAGAGTTCAACCTTTAGGTTGGGTTGAGCCACAATTTGCGCGCGCGGCAGCCTGAAGGTTGAACTGGCTTTGCACGAAAAGTGCTTTTTGCCTGATAGCTTCGGTGGTGGCAGTGCTCCGGAGGAGCACGATGTTTATAGCCTTGGACGCTCATTCTAGTACGCTCCAGCGGAGCCGATGTTGGTGGCAACAGTTTACATTCCGCTCCCAACGGAGCGGGATCAATTCAGGCCCGGGCGCTATAAACATGTTGCTCCTCAGGAGCAAG
>JANNON010000431.1:0-14523 GCA_031399105.1 Blastocatellia bacterium
ACCTCGCGGTAGGGGGTGGGGCCCACCAACGCGTTCTTGGGTTTTTCATGCTCTTTTTAACACGACGCCCCACCCGCTACCGCGAGGTGGTACTGACCTCATGACCTTAACGCCGCATTTACCTACAGACCTCAAACTGCATCACTACCCCTGGACCAAGCTGCACTCCGTGCGATACACAGCCTGCTCGAAACTCGTGGTTTCACGAAGAATCATGAAAATCAATGAAACATAAAATCAATTGTGGCCCGATTTCACCCGGTTTTCGCCGGAACGTCTATTGCACTCGATCGAGGTGATGGTGAGACGAAAACCACGATGAGTAAAACTGAAACCGATTTGCCCCCGCGCGGAAGTAAGCGGCACGCGACTACACTCTTACATAAACTGGGCCAGAGTCTCTGGCTCGACAACATTAGCCGTGACCTGCTCGACCAGGGCACACTCAAACGATACATCGACGAGTTGTCCGTAACGGGACTTACTTCGAATCCGACAATTTTCGAACAAGCGATTAAGAATAGCTCTGCATACGACACCGATATTCGCGACAAGCTGAAGGAAGGGAAATCTGAGGAGCAGATTTTCTTTGAGCTCGCCTTGGCGGATCTTGTTCGCGCCGCTGACCTATTCCGGCCGGTCTATGACCAGACCCACGGCGTTGACGGGTGGGTATCACTCGAAGTATCGCCGTTGCTCGCGCACGACACAGCCGCCACCGTTGCCGCAGCGAGCGATTTATTTGCCAGAGCGGGGCGTCCCAACCTCTTCATCAAGATCCCCGGCACGAAGGAAGGATTGCCGGCGATCGAAGAAACGATCTTTGCCGGCGTCCCGGTCAACGTGACGCTTCTGTTTTCTCGCGAGCAATACCTGGCGGCGGCTGAAGCATTCCGACGCGGAATTGAGAGGCGAATCTTTGCCGGTGTTAACGCAAACGTCGCGTCGGTGGCGTCAGTATTCATCAGTCGATGGGATGCTGCCGTGAAGGACAAAGGGCCTGCCCAACTGGGAAACAAACTTGGGATCGCGATCGCGTTACGCACGTACAAAGCAGCGCGCGAATTACTAACTTCGCCGCAGTGGACTCGCCTCTACAGCGCGGGCGCATGGCCGCAGCGTCTTCTCTGGGCCAGCACCGGAGTTAAAGATCCTCAGGCTTCAAAGGTTTTGTATGTCAAAGCCCTCGCGGCGCCGTTCACGATCGATACGATGCCGGAAGGAACTTTGCAGGCGCTCGCGGAAGAAACGGAGTTGGGTTCAATCATGGCTGCGGACGGCTGCGATTGCGAACAGGAAATAGCGGAGTTCACAGCGGCGGGAATCGACATCGCAGCTCTGGCTGAGCGGCTGCAAGACGAAGGCACAAAGTCGTTCGCTAAGTCGTGGGAAAGTTTGATGGCGGTGATTGCTTCGAAGCGCGAGCCCGGGGCAAAGGCAGCGTAAGCAGAGACGAACAGCTAAGGCATTTCAGGAGGAGTTATGGTTGCGACAGAAGTTTCTTTGGGTGAGTTGAGCAGTTACGGAGTCGCGCGTTCGACAGTAAAAGGCGCGCCGTTGAGCGAAGCCGAATTGAAGGGGTTGCACACGTTCTGGCGAGCCGCGAATTATCTCGCCCTGGGCATGATCTACCTTCAGGACAACCCACTACTGCGTGAAGAACTGAAGCCCGAACATATCAAACCGCGCATGCTTGGACATTGGGGCACCAGCCCCGCGCTCTCCTTTATATACACGCACTTGAATCGCGTCATAAAAATGTTCGACCTCGACATGATTTACATGGCTGGTCCAGGTCACGGCGCGCCCGGCGTTTTGGGGCCGGTTTACATCGAAGGCGCTTACTCGGAAATCTATCCAGAGAAGGGTCTGGAGATCGACGGATTAACGCGTTTCTTCAAAGAGTTTTCGTTTCCGGGTGGCATCGGCAGTCACTGCACGCCCGAAACGCCGGGCTCGATTCATGAAGGTGGGGAATTGGGATATGTTCTGTCGCATGCATGTGGCGCTGCGTTCGATAATCCCGATTTGATCGTCGCGGCAGTCGTGGGTGATGGCGAAGCCGAAACAGGGCCGCTCGCCACCTCGTGGCACATCAACAAATTTCTCAATCCAATTCGCGACGGCGCTGTGCTGCCCATCCTGAATCTAAACGGCTACAAGATTAACAATCCCACGCTTTTGGCGCGCATAAGCCACCAGGAACTTGAGGACCTGTTCAAGGGCTACGGATATACACCGTACTTCGTCGAGGGCTCTGATCCTGAATCGATGCACCAGGCGATGGCCGCAACTCTTGACGACTGCGTGCAGCACATTCGATCAATTCAATGTGAAGCTCGCGACTCTGGCGTTGCCACTCGGCCTCGGTGGCCCATGATCGTTTTGCGCACGCCCAAAGGTTGGACGTCGCCGGCCGAGGTCGACGGAAACAAACTCGAAGGCTCTTGGCGATCACATCAGGTACCCGTCGCGGATGTCAGAAAAAATCCGGCGCATCTCAAGCTGCTTGAAGACTGGTTGCGCAGCTACAAACCCGAAGAGTTGTTCGACGCCAACGGGACTCTGGTTTCGGAAATCCGTGAGCTCGCGCCGGCCGGCACTCGCCGCATGGGTGCAAACCCGCACGCCAATGGCGGGCTGCTGAAAAAGAATCTCCGACTGCCGGATTTTCGGGATTATGGGATCAAGTTGGACAAGCCCGGCCAAACCGAAGCCGGCAACACGCGGCCTTTGGGCGTTTTTCTGCGCGACGTGATGAAGGCCAACATGAACTCCTTCCGCGTCTTTGGGCCGGACGAAAATACGTCGAACCGGCTCGACGCGATCTATGAAGTGAGCAAGAAGTTTTGGATCGCCGAGAACTTTCCAGAGGACAGCGACGGCGGCGAGCTGGCGACCGATGGCAGGGTCATTGAAATGCTCAGCGAGCATACCCTGGAAGGCATGTTGGAGGGATATTTGCTTTCCGGCCGGCATGGCTTTCTTTCGACGTATGAAGCATTCGCTCACGTCATTGACTCGATGTTCAATCAACATGCGAAGTGGCTGACGATCTGTAATCAGTTGTCATGGCGGGAAGAAGTAGCTTCACTCAACCTGCTGATTACATCCACTGTGTGGCGGCAGGATCACAACGGCTTCACTCATCAGGACCCTGGCTTCCTCGATGTGGTTGTAAACAAAAGCGCGGAAGTAACTCGCATCTATCTGCCACCCGATGCGAACAGCTTGTTGTCTGTCGCCGACCATTGTCTGCGCAGCGAAAACTACATCAACGTGATCGTCAGCGATAAGCAACCCCACTTTCAATACCTGACTATGGATGAAGCAATCACGCATTGCACGAGGGGCGTCAGTATCTGGGGCTGGGCGAGCAACGATCGGGGACAAGAACCGGATGCAGTCATGGCTTGCGCGGGCGATATCGCTACGCAGGAAGCGCTCGCGGCCACTGCTCTTCTCCGAGATGAATTCTCGGATCTGAAAATCCGCTTCGTCAATGTCGTTGACTTATTCAAGCTCCAGTCGGATAGAGAGCATCCGCACGGATTGAACGACCGAGATTTTGACAGCTTGTTTACTGCGGACAAGCCGATCGTATTCAACTTCCACGGCTACCCGTGGCTGATACACCGGCTGGCCTACACGCGAACTAATCATCGCAACCTGCACGTGCGGGGCTATAAGGAACGCGGGAACATCAACACGCCGATGGAGTTGGCGATCAATAACGAGGTCGACCGCTTTACACTCGCAATCGATGTAATCGACCGAGTACCAAAATTGAAAGCAGCGGGCTCGCATGCGAAGGAAAAATTCAAGAATGAGCAGATCGCGTGTCGGCGATATGCCCACGAATTTGGAATTGACCGGCCCGACATCGTCGAGTGGCGTTGGCCGTTTTAATGAGGAGCATGATCATGACTAGCACGAACCAGGCGAAGCTGACCAATCGGCAAAGTTGGAAGGCACTTGCAACGCATTACGAGAGTATCCGCAACCTGCATCTTCGAACGCTGTTCGACGATGATCCCAGACGAGGCGAGCGCTTCACCCTTGAAGCTGCCGGATTATTCCTCGACTACTCCAAGAACCGAATCGTCGGCGAAACAAACACACTTCTTTGCCGGTTGGCCAGGGAGTGTGACCTGGCGTCGCGAATCGAAGCACTATTTCGCGGCGAAAAAATAAACGTCACCGAAGATCGCGCCGTCTTGCACGTCGCGCTGCGCATGCCGCGATTCGAATCCATTCTAGTTGACGGTAAGGATGTGGTTGCTGACGTTCACGCAGTGCTCGACAAGATGGCCGACTTTAGTGAGCGAGTGCGCAGTGGAGAGTGGAACGGGTACACAGGCAAACGCATTCGCAACGTGGTCAATATCGGTATCGGCGGCTCGGACCTGGGACCTGTGATGGCCTACGAGGCGCTTAAGTACTACGCCACTCGATCAATTAATTTCAGGTTCGTTTCCAACATCGACAGTACGGACATTGTCGAAGCTCTTCGCGATCTCGATCCGGCAGAGACACTCTTCATCGTCTCATCCAAGACCTTCACTACGATCGAAACGATGACGAATGCAAACTCGGCTCGTGAATGGTTAGTGAATGGCTTGGGAGACACAAAGGCTGTGGAACGCCATTTCGTGGCGGTGTCGACCAACGCGAAGAGAGTTGCCGAATTCGGCATCGACCCGGCGAACATGTTCGAGTTTTGGGATTGGGTCGGTGGACGCTACTCGATGGAGTCAGCGATCGGACTCTCGACGATGCTGGCGATTGGAGCGGAAAACTTTTGCGCCATGCTCGCGGGCTTTCACGAGATGGACGAGCACTTTCGCACTGCGCCCTTCGAGAAAAACCTGCCGGTGCTTATGGCCTTGCTCAATGTTTGGAATGTCGATTTCATGGGCGCTCACACCGTAGCGGTGTTGCCTTACGAACAATACCTCAAGCGGTTTCCAGCGTATCTGCAGCAGTTGACAATGGAGAGTAACGGCAAGCGAGCCACAGTTGAAAGCGGCGTCGTGGACTACGAGACCTGTCCAATCTACTGGGGCGAGCCGGGCACAAATGGACAGCACTCGTTTTATCAATTGATACACCAGGGAACAAGGCTAATCCCGTGCGACTTCATCGCCTTCACACGCTCGCTTAACGAGCTTGACTCGCATCACGATGTGCTATTAGCGAATGTGTTCGCGCAGGCGGCTGCATTAGCCTTTGGTAAATCGGCGGAAGAGGTAAGGGCCGAGGGCACACCCGACTGGATCGTCCCTCACCGCGTCTTTGAGGGCAACAGGCCATCGAACGTGATCCTCGCTGATCGGCTGACACCCGCGACTTTGGGGAAGCTTGTCGCGCTCTATGAGCATTACGTCTTCACGCAAGGCGTCATATGGAATCTCGATTCGTTCGACCAGTGGGGCGTAGAGTTGGGGAAGATTTTGGCGCAACGCATTATCCCGGAACTGGAGAGCACGATAGACCCCGCACTCAATCATGACAGCTCCACAAACAATCTGATCCGGCATTACCGACACTCAAGACGATATCAAAATGAGAATCAATGACGTCGGGGGGCTGACCGCGTCCTGGCTAGTCGATGGATCAAGGAAGCTCGAGTGACTCCTACGTCGCCGGCAGTAGTCATGATGGTGCCCGGTCTCTACGGGTTGGAAGCCTTGGTTTTTTTCGATCGAGGCGAGATACTCCAAGGCCATTCGGCAGGTGTGTAAGTTGGGTTCGTCGTTGGTTCCATTGCCTTCGGCCTCGCAGCAGCGCGTTTCATCAGTCAGCCAAAATGGCTGAGAGAGTGAGCGAACGGTTATGCAAACGCTTTCACCACTAGCAGGCAAACCTGCTCCGCCCGAACTACTGGTGGATCTGACTCAACTCGAACGCTCCTACTTTGACATGGGCCCTGACGTAGAAGATCCCAATCAGTTAGTTCAGTTCGGAACCAGCGGACACCGCGGCTCATCACTGCGGGGCTCGTTCAACGAATCTCATATTCTTGCTATTACACAGGCCATCTGCGACTACCGGCGAATGCAGGACATCACGGGTCCGCTCTACCTCGGCATCGACACGCACGCGCTTTCCGCTCCGGCGCAGCGCACGGCACTCGAAGTGTTGGCTGCGAATCGAGTTGAGACGCTGATTCAGCAAAACGACGGCGTCACTCCCACCCCGGTCATCTCGCGAGCGATTCTGGTCTATAACCGCGACCGAACAACGAATTTGGCCGACGGCATCGTGGTGACGCCTTCGCACAATCCGCCGGAGGATGGCGGCTTCAAATACAACCCACCGCACGGTGGACCAGCCGACACGGTCACCACCAGATGGATCGAGAATCGAGCTAACGAGCTGCTGCGGGCGCGAAACGGTTCAGTAAAGCGCATGCCATTTGAGCGTGCTCTCAAAGCAGCAACCACACACGAGGAAGACTTTATTCATCCTTACGTCAACGACCTGAGCAGCATTGTTGACATGGAGGTTATCCGGGCAGCCGGCCTCAGTCTCGCCGTCGATCCACTCGGAGGCGCGGGCCTTCCTTATTGGGAACCGATCAACTCGGCCTACAAACTGAATATCGCGATCGTCAATCCCGTCATCGATCCAACGTTCTCATTTATGACGGTAGATCACGACGGCAAGATCCGCATGGATCCATCGAGCCCTTACGCGATGGCCGGTCTGGTGAAGTTGAAGGATCACTATCGCGTGGCTTTTGCCAACGACGTGGATGCAGATCGACATGGGATTGTCACCGGTTCAGGATTGATGAATCCCAATCACTATCTATCGGTGGCCATACGATATCTGCTCGAGCACCGGCCAGACTGGCCGACGCAGGCCGCAGTCGGGAAAACACTAGTCAGCAGCCAGATGATCGATCGCGTTGTACAAAGTCTTGGCCGCCGGGTTTGGGAAACACCGGTAGGTTTCAAGTGGTTCGTGCCTGGTCTAATCGACGGATCGGTGTGCTTCGGCGGTGAAGAGAGCGCAGGGGCAAGTTTCCTGCGCCGCGACGGTACCGTCTGGACCACGGATAAGGACGGTTTGATCATGGATCTGCTTGCCGCGGAGATTACGGCGCGGACCGAGAAAGATCCGAGCGAACATTTTTCAGATTTGATTTCTGAGTTTGGGCGGCCTTATTACACGCGGATTGACAAGCCTGCCTCGCGGGAACAGAAAGCGAAACTGGGCGCGCTGGCGCCGGAATCTGTTCAGGCATCAAGTCTCGCCGGCGAACCGATCACCGCCAGACTGACCAGTGCGCCGGGTAACGGAGCAGCGATAGGTGGGCTGAAGGTTGTGGCCGAGAGTGGCTGGTTTGCTGCCAGGCCCTCGGGCACTGAGAACATCTATAAGATCTACGCAGAGAGTTTTCGCGATGAGGCTCATTTGGAAGAGATCGTAAGCGAGGCTGAAGAGATCGTCCATCATGCTCTTGGGAGCACGGCCGGGAAGTCGTGAGTGGATAAAGCAATGAATGTTCTTGTTCTCAACTGCGGCAGTTCCAGCGTCAAGTTTCAATTGATCGCGACTGACCTCGATCTCATCGCGCAAAATGCTGACCGGCGTTTGGCGAAAGGAACAATTGAACGCATCGGAGGCGAAGCGATTATTCGCCTCCAGGTCGAAGGCCACGAGCCGCAACGGACCACTTCGTCGCTTCGGGACATCAATGCTGCAGTTGATTTCATCGCGCACTGGGCAGCGTCGTCAGAATCGGGCATTGAAGAGATCAAAAGCATCGCCGATATTCAGGCGGTTGGTCATCGCGTTGTTCATGGCGGCGAGAGCTTCAAGGAATCTGTATTGATTACGGATGAAGTTGTCAGGGCAGTCGAAGATTGCATAGAGCTGGCGCCTTTGCACAATCCGGCAAACCTGACAGGCATCTCCGCGACCCGGAAGTTATTTGGCGAAGGACTGCCTCAGGTTGCTGTCTTTGATACAGCATTTCATCAGACGCTGCCGGATCATGCATTTCTCTACGCCTTGCCGTATCAGCTCTATCGGCGGTACCGGCTGCGTCGCTATGGCTTTCACGGCGTCTCACATCGTTATGTCGCTTACCGCTATCGAGTCATGCGCAACATCTCACGCGAGGCCACGAACATAATCACGCTCCACTTGGGCAATGGCTGTTCGGCAACGGCGATCAGTGCGGGGAACTCCATTGACACATCAATGGGACTGACCCCGCTCGAAGGACTCGTCATGGGCACACGGTCAGGCGATCTGGATCCGGCCATTATCGAATTCATAACGGCGAAAGAAGGGTTGTCCACGCGAGAGATCGAAACCCTGATGAATAAACACTCCGGCTTGTTGGGAATTTCAGGTCTAACGAGCGATATGCGCGAGTTGCTGGCAGAAGCGCGCGAAGAGAACGATCGCCGAAGCGAGCTCGCGATCGAAATCTTTTGTTATCGCGCGCGGAAATACATCGGCGCATATCTCGCGGCGATGAACGGCGCGGATGCAGTCGTTTTCACAGGCGGGATCGGTGAGAACTCCTCGGAAGTGCGGGCGAGAATTTGTGACGGCCTCCAATGGATTGGCATTGAACTCGATGAAGAACTGAATCGATCCCACACCGACGGCCGGGAAGGGTTGATCAGCGGGGAAGGATCTCGCCCAGCGGTTTATGTTATTCCCACGGACGAGGAATTATTAATCGCCCGTGACACAGTGCGTTGTGTCTTAAAAGATCGGCAGCTGTCGTGGACCCGCGGGGCCACACTACTGCAACCAGCCTGCGGAGCAGGCGACAGCGTAAAGCCTGGGGTGGAGCGCAGCGTAACCCCAGGTTAAGCGTCAAACAATGTGCACGAGCCCGCGAAGGCGGGCGGAAGCCGATCAATAATCCGAGCAATGATATTTAGGGCAACCCCCCCCCGACCGAGATGCTTGCGCTGTCGCCCGCCTTCGCGGGCTCATGATCATTGTTAACGGTTACCCTGGGGTTTCGCTGCGCTCCACCCCAGGCTTTATGCTGTCGCCTGCTCCGCAGGCTAACGTAACAATGTTTTGTTCATGAACCTAACTGAGCGAACAGGCACACTATCGAATGAGACTGAACCAGATACCTCGGGCCGGCGAAGGGCGGCGCTTCCTCCATTTCACAGATATCGTCCGGCGACGCGAGGGAGGTATCAATCCACCGCCGCCAGCCTGCGCCTTCCTCCCTCAGTGGAAGCTCGAACGCGAGCGCCTCCCAGTAGGCATTGATCATGATGTGAAACATCCCGCCCGCCGGCCCACGTGCCGTGAAAGCGAGGCTGTGAGACTCGTTGCCCCAATCCGGCTGATCGAGTTTGACACCGTGAATCTGAAAACTAGCTTCACGAAGAAAATCAGGCAGGGTCGGGTAGTCGTGCCACCGTAGCTGGCTGACGAGGTGCAAGCGGTGAGAGACGAGCCGCTGGACGAATCGACATACGTCGCCGTGCCGTTCGAGCAGCGTCCAGTCGAACCAACTCGTCTCGTCGTCGTCGCAGTAAGCGTTGTTGTTGCCGTGCTGCGTGCGCCGGCACTCGTCGCCCATCAGCAGCATCGGCGTGCCCTGGGCCAACAGGGTCATTGTCAGGAGATTCTTCACTTGACGGTTGCGGAGCGTCTCTACTGCAGGGTCTTCGGTTGGCCCTTCGAACCCGCAGTTCCAGCTCAGATTGTCATCGGTGCCGTCGCGGTTTCCCTCGCCGTTGCTCTCGTTGTGCTTGACGTTGTACGACACGAGGTCGTTCAGCGTAAACCCATCGTGGCAGGTCACGAAATTGATGCTCCGTTTTTGCTGCCACTTTTCAGGCCCATAGACATCTGGGCTGGCGACAAGTCGGTGTGGGACTTTGGTGACGGTACCGCTGTCGCCCCTCATGAAGCTACGAATGTCATCACGAAACTTCCCGTTCCACTCCTTCCAGGCGTTTCCCACGAAGCTTCCGACCTGATAGAGGCCCCCCGCGTCCCAAGCCTCAGCGATTAGCTTCGTCCCGGCGAGCACGGGATCCGTTTCGATATCCCAGATGACAGGCGGGTCCTGCATCGGACGGCCCATCTCGTCGCGCGCGAGGATCGAAGCAAGATCGAAACGAAAACCATCCACATGCATCTCCTCGACCCAGTAGCGCAGGCTGTCAAGGATCATCCGGCGGACGATTGGCTGGTTCGCGTTCAGGGTGTTGCCCGTCCCCGTGTAGTCGGCATAGCGCGAGCGGTCCTGGTCAAGGATGTAATAGGCGTCGTTAGCGAAACCGCGAAAGCAGATAGTCGGACCATCCACCCCGCCCTCGGCAGTGTGGTTGAATACCACGTCGAGTATGACCTCGAGTCCGGCGCGGTGCAGCGCCTTGATCATCTCGCGGAACTCATCGACGGGCCCGAGCGAGTCTTTCCGCTGGCTGTAGCCGGAGTGCGGCGCAAAGAATGAGACGGGTTGGTAGCCCCAGTAGTTCTTTAGCCCCGCGGGCGCGTCCTGTTCGTCGAATTGAAAGACGGGCATCAACTCGACCGCGGTTACGCCGAGTTTCTGGAGATACGGAATTTTTTCAATCAACCCGCCGTAGGTGCCGCGCCTCTCCGGCGCAACTCCGGAACTCGGGTGACGCGTGAACCCGCCCACGTGCATTTCATAAATGACAGTCCTGGCCCATGGATGACGAAGCGGAGCATCGCCCTCCCAATCGAATTTGTCGTGGTCGACGACCACGCTTTTCATCGCTGTGGCGGTATTCTCTCCCGCATCGCTGGCGGCGCGGCGACTGTAGCTCGGGGGCACTACAACACTCTTGCCGTATGGATCGAGCAGAACCTTGCGGGGATCGAAACGCCAGCCCCTTACTGGATCATAGGGGCCGGTGACGCGGTAGCCGTAAATCTGTCCCGCCTGCAGGCCGGGGACAAATACGTGCCAGTAAAAATACGTTCGGTTCTTCGCCGGGTCGAGTGAGATTGTCCGCGCCGGATTTACATCTTCGGCGCGATGGAACAGGAGCAAATCGACCGCCGTGGCGTTTTTGGAATAGACGCTGAAATTGACGCCGTCTGCCTGGCGCACGGCTCCGAGGGGAAAGCTGTTTCCTGCCACGACATCAACATCCCTCAATTGGCGCATCGCTTTACCGCTGCCACAGGATCTGCGGCGCTTCGAGCGGAATGATCGCCTCCGGGTTGTGGGGGATTACCCGCGCCGTGTAATCCGATGCGGAGCGAGCCGCGGGTAAGCGCACGCTATAGAGATAGCTGCCGGCGCTTGACGTGTGCTCGCCTTCGACGCTCATGAAGTGGCGCTCAGTAGGGCCGCCTGGTAACGCATCCGCATAGACTTCGACCCTTACAAAGTCTCGCGAAAGGCCACCAAGCTCTACTTGCAGTTGAAAGCCATGCTGACCATCGTTTGTCTCGACTCTCAAATCGCCAATTCGCACGTCGGCCCAGTGTTCAGCGAGCGCTCGTTGCCAACTGATGATGCGTTCGGCGGGTGCGCCATCCTGCTGCGAACGGTCACGGTACATGGATGCGGCGCGCAAATAATATTTCTCCGTGTACTCGCGCACGGCGCGGTCGGCTGAGTACTGCGGCGTGAGGCGGGCCATGCTCTCACGCACATGCGCAAGCCATCCCAGCGGAAGTCCACGCGAATTGCGGTAGTAGAACAGCGGGATGATCTCATCTTCCAATTTACGGTAAAGCGCCTCGGCTTCAGCAGCGTCAGACTGCTGATCATCGACCTGCTGCTTTCCAATCGCCCAACCCAGGCCAGGTTCATAGGCCTCGGCCCACCAGCCATCAAGTTCCGAAAGATTTATGCCGCCGTTGGCGAGCACCTTCATGCCGCTCGTGCCGCATGCTTCCCAGGGGCGTCGCGGGTTATTGATCCAAACATCAACACCATGGACCAACTGTTCAGTCAGCAGCATGTCATAGTCGGCGAGGAATATTACGTGCGGACGCACTTCCGGGCGACGACGAATGAAATCTGTCCATTGACGAATCAGCGCTTGCCCAGGTTCATCTGCGGGGTGCGCTTTGCCGGCAATTAAGAGTTGCACCGGACGATGCTGATTAGTCAGCATCCGCACCAACCTCTCTGGATCGTGCATTAGTAAGGTGGGACGCTTGTAAGTTGCGAAGCGGCGTGCAAACCCAAGAGTCAACACGTTGGGATCCAGGATGCGCGCTGCCTGGTCCACCTCTGCGGCTGGCGCGCCCGACGATGCAAGCTGTCGAGCAAGCCGGCGACGGGCGTACTGGACCAGCTGTGCGCGCGCGTTAGATCGCAATTCCCAAAGTTCGGAGTCGGAGACGCCGCGCATGTGTTGGGTCGCCTTCGCTCTCGACAATCCGATCCACCGATGTTCTCCACAAACTTTGTTCCAGAGCTCGTCGGCCTCGCGTGAATCCCACGAGGGCACGTGCACTCCGTTCGTCACATGGCGCACCGGCACCTCTTCACGCGGCCAGCGCGGAAAGAACGACTGGAATAGATCGCGACTGACCTCGCCGTGCAATCGACTGACGCCGTTAACCGCGCCGCTACCGCGAAGCGCAAGATACGCCATATTGAATTGTTCATTCTCATCGGCGGGATTCCCACGTCCAAGGGTCAACAGATCTTGCAGACTGATCTTCAGTTCCTCTTCCGCATAAGGTCCGAAGTATTTTGTGACCAATTCTGGGGGGAACCGATCGAATCCCGCCGGCACGGCTGTGTGCGTGGTGAAAAGATTGCCGGCTCGAGTTACGGCAAGCGCAACTTCAAAGGGTTGCCCAGTCTCTTCCATGAAAGTGCGCGCGCGTTCAAGCACCGCAAAGGCTGCGTGTCCTTCGTTAAGGTGACAGACTTCCGGCTGGAAGCCGAGTTTTCGCAAGAGCCTCCATCCGCCAATACCTAAGACTATCTCCTGTAAGAGCCGCGTCTCGGGTCCACCCCCGTAAAGCTCGCTGGTGATCCCACGGTGAAATGGCGGATTGGCTGGGTCATTGGTGTCGAGAAGGTAGAGTGTCGCCCGGCCAACTTGTGCCTGCCAGGCTCGCACCCAAACGCTATATCCCGGAAATCCAAACTTCAGCCGCACCCACTCGCCATCTTTGTCGCGAACCGGCGTGATCGGCAGCAGGCCCGGATCGTTATATGGATACAGCGCGCGCTGCGCGCCATCCGCATCGAGCACCTGACGAAAATATCCGCGCTGGTACAACAGGCCAACGCCTACAACGGGAACGCCGAGATCGCTTGCGGCTTTTAGTTGATCTCCGGCGACGTTCCCGAGACCACCGGAGTAAATTGGCAGAGCTTCGCTCAACATGAACTCCATGCTGAAGTAGGCGGCGCAGCTAAGTGGCGATTGCGCATGGTGCTGCTGAAACCAGGTGCTTGCGTCCCCATAAGTTTGTTTTGCGCGCGCCGCCTCATTAACCTTCTGACGGAAGTTCGGGTCAGCCATTTGAGACTTAAGTCTTGAGCGTGACACAGTCTGCAAGACGAGCCACGGGTTGTGGGTCAATTCCCAAAGTTCCGGATCGAGCGGCTCCCACAACTCTTCCTCACCGTGACTCCAGGACCAGCGCAGGTTAAGCGCCAGATCAACCAGGGTATCGAACCCGTCAATGTCGGATTTAAGCCGAATGGAATGGTCTTGATTGGGCATATGTTCGTCCTAGTGCACTGTCACGGGATTTGGAAACGCGGTGGCATTGTGAGAGCGCAACTGTACCTCGTGAGGGCGCAAAGGCACCTCCGCATTCAATCGCGGTAAATCACTATTCCGCATTTCACGCAGCCAACATGGCTCGATTTGATGGCGATCCAGAGTTGAGATCACCCGTTCCGGATGTCCCAGGTCGGCCCAACCTGACGCGGCATCCTCCATGACTAACATGCTTCGCGGTTCACGGCTCAAAACGTCCCGGGAAAAATCTATCGTTCCTATCTCGCCGTAGGCGCGATTCAAGTCGCGGCGCGCAACAGCGTCCGCGATGCGCATTATCGTCGGCATCACCGTTGCCCCCAATAGGTTCAGGAAGGCGCCAGCACGACCAATCGCGACGAAGGTATTCCACAATGCGCCGCTGTGCATCAAGTCGCGGGCTTCCAGCAGTTGCGGTTTTTCGCGAAAGCGGCTGACCGTGAAGACCGGTGTTCGGCTTCCGTTTCTCAGCAAAGGTCCTGGTTCGATCCACCCGTACTCAATCTCAGGCCATTGCGGTTTCGCGCCAATGAAAACTATCGAGTCATAGTAGGTCTTGCTAATGCTTATCGCCGACTTCAGAGTCGCCGCAAACGCATCGTCGTCTGCAAAGTAATGATCTGAAGGGAAGATGCCGACAATCGCGTCCGGTTGGTATTGCAGCAGTTGCAGCAGCGCCGTAATGATTGCCACTCCGGTCCCACGATTCGCCGGTTGCTCCAGGACGTTCACGCGATCCACATCCAAAAGCTCCCGGCGATAGAAGGTCTCATGATCCTTCGTCACCGCGAACAGCACCCGGTCGTCG
>JANNON010000449.1:0-6527 GCA_031399105.1 Blastocatellia bacterium
CGCTGCGCAGCCGCAGGAAGCCGAAAATTTACACAATGCCATCAACAAGGATCACGATGGCAGCATCTTCGACAACCTGATGGGATATCTGGGAAACCCGCAGAGCGCCAATGGCGCGGGAATTCTGGGACACGTCTTGGGTGGTCAACAGCCGGCAATCGAAAACAACCTTGCTCAAGCCACAGGCATAGATCAAAGCTCAGCTGGCGGTCTGCTGGCGACTCTCGCTCCTTTGGTCATGGGCGCGCTTGGACAAGCTCAACAGCAAAACAGTCTGGACACTGGAGGGTTAACTGATCTGCTCAACTCTCAACAGCAGGAGGCGCAAGCCAGCGCACCTGACGCCATGGGCATGCTTGGGTCAATCCTGGATCAGAACAAGGACGGTAATTCCATGGACGATCTTCAGCGTATGGCGGCAAATTTCTTTAAGTGACATTTGCAGACAAAGGGACGACCAGGGATTGGCGGGCAATTCGAAACCGGTCCCTACAGCTTTCGTTTCGGATTGCTTCGCCGCGTACTGGCCCAAAACGCCCAGAGCATCGGGTGTCATGAGGTCAGTACCACCTCGCGGGTGGGGTGTTGTGTTGAATCGAGCAAAAGAAACCGAAGAACGCGTTGGGTGCGCCCCACCCGCTACCGAAGACTGTGTGTGAACTAACCCGCTGAATATTAGGAAGACCAGATGGGCAGTCTCTCTGTCAGGAAGGTGGACCCTGTCCCCGCGTGAGTTTGGGCGCGATGAAGAAGATCGGCAGAATCTTGAATCTGCCAACCTACCTTGAAACTAAGGCAAACTTGAAGCGGGGACAGGGTCCGCCTTCCTGACAGTGAGACTACGTATCTTGATTTGTCTCCTCAGACCTTGAGTTTTCGCACAGTCGCTACCGCGAGGTGGTACTGACTTCATGACTTTTACAGCGTAACCATTTACAGAGCTCAAACTGCATCACTACCCGGTCAGGCATTTGATAGCGCTACTTCATCCAGGCGAGTTATCATCACTCCTGTTAAAAACCCAACCCCGGAGGATCTCAAAAACATGCGACGCACTTGTCTGTTAACGCTTTCGCTGCTTACGCTCATAGTGGTTCCCACAACGAGTTTCTCTCAAGCTACTCAGATGGAGGCCTCCCGCGATGTAGCCGGTGGCGGTGTTTCAGTCCCCGGTTGGACCGGAAAGATCGACGCCAAAGAAGAGAAAGCAGGAATGACAATCAACAGCGCGAAGCTCGTCAAAAAGGGCGATGCCTTGCACATCACGACCGGGCCGGCTGTCACCTACTGGAATCCCGAAAACAAAGCGTCCGGAGACTACACGGTGAAAGCAACGTTCAAGGAACCGAAGTACATGAGCTTGAACACTCACCCGCATCCGTACGGGTTGATGATTGCCGGGAACGAGCTGGGAACGGACCAGCAGAGTTACTTGTACTGCGCGGCTTACGGCACCGGTAACTTTATCGTTCGCGGTTTTGGGCCAGCGCCATTTCAAATGAATGGCCCGCGTGGTGAAGCGCACGCTGCGGTGGCCAAAGCGGCGGGCGCTGGAGAACCAGTTACGCAGGAGATCGCACTTTCCGTAAAAGGTGACAAGGTTGAGTGCGCGATCAACGGTAAGGTCGTCGGAAGCTATGACAAGGCCGCACTGGTAACCGCGGGGAAGCTCAAGTCCACCGACGGCGTGTACGGTCTCCGCTTCGCACACAATACGGAAGCGATCGTAAGCGGGCTCACGATGACTAAGCCTTAGTTGATCTAGCGTTACAGAGTTCAGGATGAGACTTACTGCTGTCCGTTGTCCGTTGTCCGTTGCATCTGATGGGTAACGGAAAAGTCTATTTGGCCTCTTAAGACGGCTTAAACTCTTCAACGTGTCCAGCGAATGCAACTGACAAACTGACAAACTGACAACGAGCCTCGTTTTGTGGCATCCCCCTATGCGTAAAATAATCCTGCTCCTCCTCCTCGCTACTGCCTGCGCTCTCAATGCCGTTTCTCAGTCGGGACGAAGAGTTACCAACCCGCGGCCGGCCCCGCCGCCTTCGCCAATGGAGTCATCCGAAGATCCGGAGCCGGAAGCTCGGCCAGTGATCAGACCTGCCGTCTTGTCTTTTCTGCCGGAGAGTTTCCGCGAAAGGAAGATCAAAGGAATCGACAGCGGCAGCTTTAGCTTAGCGGACTTCAGCGGCAGAGTGGTGGTGATAAATCTCTGGGCCTCATGGTGCGGTCCATGCCGCAGAGAAGTTCCAGAGTACGAGAGAGTGCGGAAGGCTTACGCTGATCGCGCGGTCGAGTTCATTGGATTGACTACCGAGGACCCGCGTAGTTCGTCTGATCGTGTGAACCAATTTCTACGCGATGTGCGCTTCGGTTTTCGCCTCGGATGGGCCGACCGCGAAACCGCGCGGACGTTGATGAACGGTAAGAGCGGAATCCCGCAAACAATGGTGATCGACGGTGAAGGAAGAATCGTCGATCAGTGGACCGGCTACGCGCCCGGACGAAGTGGTGACAAGTTAAAGCAAACAATCGATCACGCGCTCGAGATCACGCAGTGACGCTGTTCGAACCAAATGTCCGACTGCTTTAGCTTGTCGTCAAGATCAGGAACACTCATGTGTGATGTAACAGGTTTTATGATGCTCGAACGTAGCTGATCTCGACGACAAGCTGATGAAGCATGTCGGACATTTGGGTGCGACTCGATGAAGAACAGAACTCTAATACTCGTTTGCACCACAGCGATGTTTTTCACTGCGTCGCTTTCAGTTTCTGCCCACGCCCAACTCGCCTTCGTTAATCCAAATTTACAGCGGGCTTCGTCAGCTGTGCTGGAGAAAGCGCGACACACGAGAAGTCCCACCATCTTCATTTTCCATTCAGACGAATTCTGGCTGAACCTGCATCATTTTCTGTATGTCCTGGGCCGAGTGGAGAACAAGGAAAGGGACATCTCTCGCGAAGCGGTCTCGGGCGCCCCAGCCGATCAGGAACGAGGCCTGGCGAAGTTGAACACGAACGAGCAAAAGGTCTGGCGTGAAGCGGTCGCTTCGTACGCAACAGGATTAAGTAAGAAGGATGTTGTGTTCGATGCTCCGCTGCCTGCTCTCGCCAGTGCTTTGGCTCGCGCAGGCGAATCCAAGACGTTGAGCGACTCTGAGATCGATCCGGCCGTCGCGGCGATTCTTCAGAAGGCCGCCTCAATCTATCGGAAGGTTTGGTGGAAGCAACATCACGAGGCGAACCGGAATTGGCAGAAATCGATTCAGGCACTCGTTGATCGCCACGGAGCGGCGGTGCTCGCTTTCATCACGAAGGCTTACAAATTGGACTGGCCCGCCGCGGGATTTCCGATACATGTAGCGGCATACTCGAACTGGGCCGGAGCCTATTCAAACCAGCGGCAATCTGCTGGTTCTGTCGAGCCAGGCTCCGGGCAATCAGGATGCATATGGTTTGGAAACGATCTTTCATGAAGGGATGCACCAGTGGGACGAACAGGTGTTCGCGGCCATGCGAGAGCAGGCGATTAAGCTGAATAAGTTCGTACCGCGCGGGTTCTCGCATGCACTGATCTTCTTTACAGCGGGAGAAGCTGTGCGACATGTGATCCCGGAACATGTACCTTATGCAGAAAAGTTCAGTATCTGGCAGCGTGGGTTGGCGAGTTTTAAAACGCCACTGGAAGAAATCTGGAAACCTTACCTCGGCGGCAAAGGTACTCACGACGAGGTCTTCGCAGCCCTTGTCATCCGAACCGCGATCGACCCTCCTAAAAAATGAAGTCAGTACCGTGACGCAGTAGCGTCGGGTCAACCGTAGAGACCACTCAACTCAGTGCGCAGTTGGTACCCTCGCCCACCGATCGCCGGCTCATCGAATTCCAACAAGCACTTTGTTGCTCATTACACCACGCAAACTGACGCTCACCAAAACATCACTTGGGCCCACAAGTCCCGCCGGTAATCTGACATTTATCTGCGTAAATTGATCGAGGCTCGATACCTTTCCAACGTACTCGACGGTTAGCGGATATATCACATGTGCAGCATCCTCGGCGTGCGCGGTGACAACTGAAATGTCTTCGCCTGGCATCAGGTTCAGATTAAGTGCAAAGAGCATCACCCGAGTGCGCTGATCCAAACTGAAGTTGAGCGCGGTCGAGAGCGCAAAAGGATCGCGCACGAAAGTCACAGAATCGAGCGCTATCGCCCGATTGGTATTCGCTTCGGTGAGCAATATCGGAGCAGCAGCACTGTTTGGAGTGATCGTAAAGTTCGGCAACGAGATGTTAAAGAAGATATTGCCGATGGCTTCGACTTTAATGCGAGCGGAAGAAGTTGGAGTGTCAGGAACAGTAATCGTCGCCGAGCCGCTATTTGGTATGCTCGAAGCGAGTGTAATTGGGAAGCTAATGCCCCCATCGATCGAGAGCAGCACACGCACATTCGCGCAATTGACCGGTGCGCTGGCGGTGTTCGCGACGTTCCAGATGACATTCTGATTCGAACCGGCGGGCCAGCTTGTGGTGGAACCAGGTTGCGTTACGGCAAACGGTCCACTGCTTGAGACCACATTAACGCGCATCGCGGCTGTGTTTATTCCACCTCCCCCCGCATGGTTGTCGCGCACGGTGATGCGAAAATTCAGCGTACGGTTTGTCGTGGGCAACGATTCGCCGAAGGTCGAAGTACCCGAAAGAATGTCGGACAGTTGTGGAAACGTTCTCGTGGGATTTGGTGTGGGAGCGAATGATCGAAAGATGGGCCGGTCGCCATTATCCGTATGCGGTGGTCCCGGCGCTCCCAAATCAAATTGTTCCCAGCTATAGCTCAGGGCATCGGTTTCGGGATCACTACCAGTTGCCGTAAGTGCAAAGGGTGTATTAGCGGGGATTGTGTAGTCAGCTCCCGCATCAACGTTTGGCGGATTGTTTCCCGTGTTGGTATTGAAGCCGCAGAACCTGCCGGAGCCAATCGTTGTGTAATCAGTGATCTGTCCGATGGACGCAGAATGAAAGTAAGTGTCTACGGAGAGCAGGTCGTCGGCGGCACAAATGGGATAGTAACTCCCGTCAGGCAGAACGCCGCCGCGATAGCCCATGATCGTCGAGCCACTCCCCGGCTCATACGCGGCCTGCGCGAATCGACTGGGACCACAATCTTCAAGCGTGCCGTTAAAGGTGTGCAGCGCTCCGAGCATATGGGCCAGCTCATGAGCGGCGACAAAGGTGGCCGAAATCGTTGACGGATCAGTTGAGCGCAAAATTGTAACGGCCCCACCTTTTCGCCCGTTGCTACAAACACTTTGATAATTAGCTGCACCCTGGAATATGAAACCTGGCTGCGAACCAAAGACGCGACCATCCATAACCATGCCGAGGTCGTAGTTACCCGTGCCAATCCGCTGATCCAGGATCATTTGATTTTGAGTTATCAAAGTGTTGGCATTGTTGCTGGTGTATCCGTCCGTCGCCGGGTTCGTAAAGATGATGGAGGCCTCGTTGTTAACCAACACCAGCCGAATTGACAGGTCGCGCTCGTAGATTGCATTAACTGCATTGGTCATTGTGATGATTGCGCTCAAAGCGCCGCCAACGGTTCCACCGCCGTAGGTTTGCGTAAACTCGGCAGTCGCTGCCAACGCCAGACGATAGGTGTGTAAAGTTTCGCCGGTAGCGACACCGACCCTCGCATCACCTTTGCGCGGAAGTTGTTTGCTGTGGACCACCGCTTGCTCGGCGCCGAGAAGCGTACAACTAAATGTACCAACCTCTTGCGGCGCGCCACTCTGATCGTAGCTAACGTATTGGTCGCGTCGTCCCTGCGGGGCCGGCTCAACAATGACTGTGCCTTTTGAGGAGAGCACGATGGCGTGAAATCCGTCGGGCGTCACATCGAATCGCGTGGTAGCTGTTGGATCATCAAGCCCACGACCGCGATAGGTTCTGATGGTTGGAAATTGCGCGGCGAGTCGGGCTTCCATCACGGGCGACTCCTCAACACTGAACCTGGCAAGGGTGCCGTCCGGCATTGGCAGCGTCATTACTACTTCTGTTTGTCCGGCTGCTTTTGCGAACTCTCTCGGGGCATGGCTCAGCAACCTCCTTTGGGCAGTCGCGTTGAGGCTTACGGTTCGGTGGAACTCTTGCCCGGTTTCGGTGCTTCTTCGTTTGACATCAGCCATCTCGCTCGGACGCCATATGCGATCTTTGGACCGCGCATGATCAACCTCAACCAATGGTGGCTGATCCAATAGCGATGGGCTGAGCGTTTCAGCCGCGTTTTGTCCGGGTTGTGCCGCACTGACGGATAAGTTAGGTTCGAACAGCAGGCTAATGCCGACCACACTTGAGAGCAGGCACAGGCCTATTGCCAAGAACCAAGGGAAACGCTGGCGCATGTTCGCCTCGATGAGGCGATTGCTGGTTATTTCTCGCATTGTTATTCCGCGGGTTTATTGAAAAGCCGAAGGGAAGAGAATTGCTGGGAGCACTGTACTCGCCTGATCGAAAGATAGCT
>JANNON010000464.1:0-2637 GCA_031399105.1 Blastocatellia bacterium
CTGCCTGAAGCCTCTGCATATCTAACGCCGATGAGCGAGACGACGTCTTGCACAGACATCTTTCCGTCACACAATTCCAGCAACTCCTTGAGAGGCAGGTTGATGGTGTGCGCCGCCGCCTTCACCGAGTTGGGGATTTTGAAGAACAGCACCCAGGTCGGGACTTCCGCCAGTTCTGGCACGGGCTCTTTTTTCTCGAGGGCTTCGATTAGCGCGGCGACCTCAAACCTGAACTCGCGGATGCGTACGTGCGTGCCCATAATGGGCGTGAAATTCTGCTGAAACTCTTCGGTGAGACTAAGCTCAACTTTCTTGCTCTCGGCAGCGAAATTTGTCGCGACCTGGCTGACTTCCGGGTCGAGTTCCATGCTAAAAGTCAGGGCTTCAAATTCGAGCAGTTCCGCAAAGTACGGCGATTCTATCTCGCCTGCGGCGATCAACTCGCGAAAGTATTCGGCAAGCCGTGCCGACTCGCCGCGCACCCACTCTCCTCCGATCTCATCCCCTTCAGCAATCGCATCCAAGCTGTATTTGCGGAGAATACGCCTAACCCTTTCAGGTGAGAGCGTGCTTTCAAGATAGGAGAATGTGGAAGGCAGCCACTTCTTGAGCAGGGCAGACTTCTTGCCCAGCAGGGAGAGCGCATAATCCTGTACGGCTTCCATGTCCAGCGCCTTAATGTTTTCAAGCTCCGCGGCGGTGAGGTCATACTGCTCAAGGGACTTCTCAGCCTCGCCGAGGAATGACTGTCTAAATTGGACGTCCACGCAGAGCCTCGCAATTACGGACTGCATTGCAATGGTTGACATGATTTTTACCCGTCGCTCAGAACGTTTAAGCCAGAATCCGACCCTCACCCCAGGTGCCCAGTCAGCTTCGCTAAGCGTAACTGTAGTTGTAACTTTGATGCCTTTTGAAAATCGCCCGGGCGTAGTTCAACTCGTCAGCCAATTCCGTGAAAGAGGCAGGGAAGTTCGAGTCCCTCTCGATCAGGATTGCCTTCACCGGCGCGTTGGCGACGATGTACTCCATCAACTCGAAGACCTCTTTATGCACGGGGTGGCTGTGAGAATCCACCCACTTCTGGTTGTGTCGGACTCCCCCGGCGAGGTGCAACTGGACCACGCGCTCCAGCGGAATTGATTTTAAGAACTGGTGAGGATCGTAACCGTGATTTTGAGAATTCATGTACAGGTTGCAAACGTCGAGCAACAATCCCACGTCCGCCGCTTCCAAAATGCGCGTCAGAAATTGCGCCTCCGAAAGCTCGCTGCCCGGGATCTTGAAGTAGTAAGTAATGTTCTCCAACAGGAAAGGCTTGTTGATTCTCTTCTTCACTTCTTTGACTTTGTTGACAACGATCTCAATCACCCCGTCTGAGAACTGAAGTGGAGTGAGCTGTCCGATGCTGAAGCCGGGTACTCGCGTGAAACAGAGGTGATCGGTAAACCATGGTGGGTTTACCCTGCTGATCAACGTCTGGAGACCCTCCAGGTAACTCTCCTCGATGGGAGTGTCCGTCCCGATGGACAGGTCAATCCCGTGTGGGATGATCGGAAAGTCTTGAGCCAGGCGCTCGACGCGATCCAGCTTGTCCTCCGTGACGTTTATGTAATGCTCTGCAATCACTTCACACCAGTCAATGCCCTCCCTGTGTTTCATGATGTCCTTCGCAATTTCCTTACGGTAACCAATGCCGACGCCGAGTACGGGTAAACTCGAATACATGGGAATCTCCTTAAATAATGTCTGATTCAGACTCGCCGCCCTGAGGTCCGGTGTCTACCAGCATGAGCGGCGAAAGAGTCCTATTTTTCTTCACACCAGATGATGACTTCTCTCGCTGCAAAGTCTTTCAAGGTAGCCAGGATTTCAGCCTCCAACAGATTTTCACTTCCTGATGACTGCCTGCCGTTCGTTGCCTTGGTGAATTCGTCAATGATCTTCTCAACTGTGTGCTTCCCATCGCAGAAATCCAACAGGCGCCTACTCCCTTCGCTTAGCTCAAGCTTAAGGCCGACGAAGTTAAGCTCCTTCTTGAAGAGGACGAACCTCTGCTCTCGAGGCAGTCCGCTCGGGTCTTCACCGCGCGCGATGCTGTTCGTCAACTCCTCCATGTCATAGCTGAACGGCTCAACGCTTATACCTTTAGTTTTGACGGGTGTGAGCTTCCGCAAAGCGCGCGCGTTCTTCCGGCGCACGGGCACCAGCCTACGCACGGACTGATCGCCGCGCGGGCTTTCGCTGAAAGGCGTGACGGGCGCCAGGAGAAAGTCGGGACGCGTGCCACCATGCCCGCGGAAGTCGGCATAGAGAAGGTTGCAGTGCTTTTCGTACCTGAGTACCTCTTCCATGTAGCCTCTCACGTCGCGCAGGCCATTAAGACGAGTCTCTAAAAACTCGCAAAAATTCACCGCGTCATTAAACTGGCTCTCCGCTACCTCAGTCGATTCACTACAGAAGAGCTCGACCAGCGGTTCCCACTTCCCATCGAGCAAACAACTGGTGTGGCGCAGGCGCGATCTCAGCCGCTCTTTCCTGGGAGATACCGACGAAGTGATCTCGACTTCCGCGCGGACGCCCCGGGTCTTGCGCCTTTCGATGACTCTGTTCAGTTGCTGCTCGAGCACCTCGATG
>JANNON010000520.1:0-8673 GCA_031399105.1 Blastocatellia bacterium
TGACGACCACGCTTGAGCCTGCGATTCTTGTGATTATGGGTGGGGTTGTCGTAACGATCCTACTGGCAATCTACTTGCCGATTATCCAATCCATCTCAGGCGGTTCAGGAATTACCGGTCGCCCATAAGGCGGCAGCCACCATTCGCCCACCAGGAAGAAATTCATTATGGAGTCAGTCACTAAAGACGATACTGCTACACTCACTGCTGCGAGTTCAAGCAAGTCGATTGAGAGCGATCCGCCGGAGGTGAAAGCTGCGAAAGAACTCGCACGCCGCTATCGATTGCCGTTCATCGATCTCTTACCCAAAGACCATGATTCTCCCGTGGACTATGAGCAGTTCAATCAGATCCCAGTCGATCTGATGGTGCGTCATCAGTTTCTGCCACTGAAGCGCGACGCTCGAGGTTTACATCTGGCGATGGCCGATCCTTCGGACCTGGACCAGCTTGACGAACTCGCCGGCTCGCTTAATTCGCGCGTCGTTCCTTACGTTGCGACCGCAGGCGCGATCGAGGTGATCCTCCGTCGCGGCGACGCCACGCAGCGTGTGTTGCAAGAAGCGGCTTCAGGTTTTCGTATTTCGCTGGTGCGGGAGACGGAACACGGAGAAGAAGTTCTTGATCTCGATCGGTTGGCAACCGATTCGGAGATGTCGCCGATCATCAAGCTGGTCGACACGATTATCTATAACGCGATGGAATCACGCGCGTCCGATATTCACATTGAGACTCGCGACACCGAAGTCCAGGTTAAGTACCGCATCGACGGAGCACTCTATGCGAAAGTTGATCCGATTGATCTCGCTTATCACCAAACTTTGATCTCACGCATCAAGGTAATGTCGGAACTTGATATTGCCGAACGGCGCGTGCCACAGGACGGTCGTTTCCGAGTTAGATACAAAGGGCGCAATGTCGATTTTCGTGTTTCGATCATGCCGACGATTCATGGCGAAGACGCAGTGATTCGTATTCTCGACAAAGAACAGATCAACGAAGAGTTTAAGAATTTGAACCTCGACGTGGTTGGCTTTGCGGAAGAGGATGTGCGCAAGTTTCGTCGCTACATCGCCGAGCCGTATGGCATGGTGCTCGTGACGGGCCCCACCGGGTCAGGTAAGACGACCACGCTGTACGCGGCGCTGAATGAGATCCGCAACGAAGAAGACAAGATCGTAACTATTGAAGACCCGGTTGAATATCAGTTGCACGGCATCACGCAGATTCCGGTCAACGAAAAGAAGGGCCTTACTTTTGATCGTGGGCTGCGTTCCATTCTTCGTCACGACCCGGACAAGATCATGGTCGGTGAAATTCGTGACACTGAAACAGCGCAGATTGCCATTCAATCAGCATTGACCGGTCACCTTGTTTTCACCACCGTGCATGCAAACAACGTTATCGACGTCATCGGTCGGTTTTTAAACATGGGTGTCGAGCCTTACAACTTCGTATCGTCGCTGAACTGCGTGCTGGCTCAGCGCTTGATTCGCATGCTTTGTCCTTACTGCAAACGTCCTTATCAGGCAACCGATGAAGAGTTGCTGGAATCTGGATTGAGGCCGGATGCCGATCGCGGACGCACGTTTTACATGAATGTCGGTTGTGACGCCTGCAATCACACCGGATATCGTGGCCGGACTGCGATTCACGAATTGCTCGACTTGTCAGACAATATTCGCGAGATGATTGTGGAGCGGCGACCGGGATCGGAAGTTCGCCGGGCCGCCGAAGCGGAAGGCCTGACCAGTTTGCGTGATTCGGCGCTGAAGAAGGTTTTTGCTGGGATCTCGACACTTCACGAGATTAATCGAGTGACCTTTGTGGAAGAAATAAGCGCTGGCAGGTAGTACACTCCAATTCCAGGCTTCCATGCGGGGGCCTTTTCACCCCAAACTCCCCGACCGTTTCGGAACCAAAGTTTTTAACCTGCGTGTAACAAAACGGGCCTTGACGCATTGCAATAAAGGCCCCAGCGGCGGCATTATAAGGCCGCTACGACTCGCGCCTCCCGTAAGAGAGACATTCAATGAAAACTAAGACCCAGCCTCGGATATTCGTTTCGCTATTGCTTACCTTTTGTTTGCTTGCTTTGCCGGTGACAGCGTTCGCAAAGAAGGGCGACAAGAATTACAAAAAAGGTTTGCAGTACGAGAATGCTCAACAATGGGAACTGGCGGCACAGGAATTCACCTTAGCAGTCGCCGCCGACCCGTCGAATATGGAGTATCAACTCCACTTCCGACGTGCGAGTTTTAATGCGTCCCAGGCCTATATGCAGCAGGGACGGGCGCTGGCTGAAAAGCAGGATTACGTTGGGGCTTACAATGCCTTTCGAATGGCGTATGGCTATGATCCCGTAAACTCTCTCGCGGTCTCGGAAATGGACCGCATGCTCCGCCTTCAGAACGTAAAAGAGGGCAACGCGCCAGGTGCTGGTGCTCAGCCGAAGGGAGCTGATCTCCCGGAAGGCGGAACGCTGAGCCAGAGCTCACAAGTTCCTGACTCGGCATTTACTGCCCCCACCTCTCAGCAGGTTCGGGTAGTTACTTATAGCGGTGACCTTAAGGCCTTTATTCGCACTCTGGCCGAACAACTGAACCTGAATGTGATTTTCGACCGCCAGTCGTTTGCCCAGCCTCGCACCATTGATCTCAATCTACGCGACGTGACCACGGCCCAGGCGCTTGACTACGTGTTTCTGCAGGAGAGCCTTTTCTTTCAGAAGCTAAGTCGCCGCACGATCCTGGTCGCGGACCAAACGCGACGACCTCAGTACCAACAATTGGTCTTGCGGACTTTCTTTTTGTCCAACATTGATCCGACCGAGGCCCGCCAATTAGTCACGCAGGCGATTCCGCCCTCAGTCGGTCGACCGCAGACGATTGTTGTTCCCGACAAAGCGACGAACAGTTTGACAGTGCGCGATACGGCCGAGAACGTGCGCCTGATCGGTGAGTTGCTTCAGAGCATTGACAAAGACCGCGCTGAAGTCGTGATGGACGTCAACATCTACGAAATCTCGAAGAATGATCTGCTGCAAATTGGAAATCAGGTTGGGGCTGGAAACTTCAATCTCGGCGGCTCGCCCGGCTTGGCCATTCTTGCCGGACCAGCTACAACCAACGTTGCTCAGAATGTTGGTGTAAACGTCGCCAGCTTAGTTGGCGGCATGCCGACCGCTTTGGCTGCTGCAATTCTATTGCCTCCTTCAACGCTCACAATGTTTCAGGCCAAGGACAATACGCGTTTGATTGCCTCCACTCAGGTACACGCCTTCAACGGAGAAGAGTCAACCGCTCGCATCGGACAGCGCGTGCCAGTGCAAACTGCGCAGACTTATCCTTTCGGCGTGCAAACGGGACAGCCGTCGAATGTTGGCGGTTTCCCAACAGGCGGTTTTCCGGTCATCAATTACGAGCCGACGGGCCTCACGCTAAAGTTTACGCCGCAGGTCTTCCCGAACCTCGACGTGCAAGTGAAGATGTCGATCGAATCCAAGGATGTGCTTGGCGCCAGCACGCTGACTCCCACTTTCACGGAACGCACCATTACCGGTACCGCCCGCGTGCAGAATAACCGCACCATGATGCTGGCTAGTGTATCGACGGAAATTCAAACCAACGGCCGACGCGGTCTCCCGGTGTTGGGTACGCTGCCTATTCTGGGTCGGTTCTTTACCTCGCCAACTCGCGACAATCGCCAGATTGATATCGTGATCGCGGTGACTCCGAGGGTCTTGCGTGCTCCTGCTGTTACGCCGCGTGATGAAGAGATGCGACCGAGCGGTACCTTGAGCTCGCCGACAACCGGATCGCTCGAGGCGATGATTCGAGACTCGGATCGCGATGATCAAATTGCAGCCGGGCGCAGTCTGCCTCGAAACGCAGTGGTACAGGTTAATACTGATCCCGGAATGTTTAAGTCGCCTGTCGTTCCGGTGTCGCGTCCACAGAATGCAGCAAACGAAACGGTCGCTGTTACGAATACAAATAACGCACCTGCTCCCGTAACAACCAATGCCGCGACTCATACAGCGACGCCAAGTGAAACAGCGAGGAACCCGATTCAAACCGAAGAGTTGTCGTCATTTGTCCCGGCGCCGAAGTCACTGGTCAGCGATCGCGCTGCTGCTGAAGTAGCGGCTGTTAACCCTGGAGTTGCGGGATCCGGGAATGCCGTCCTGACAAGTTTGCCTAAGCCAATTGAGGCATCTGTAACGACGCGGCGAAGAACCGCGCTGCTAAGTTTGACGCCCGAGGATTTGGAACTGAAAGTGGGCGAGAAACGACAGTTCGCGATTGAACTTAATTCAGATATTCCACTCGGACTCGCGGTCATGACGCTTCGTTTCGATCCCAAAGTCATCAAGATAAATGCGGTGACGATGGGAAGTATTTTCTCGCTCAGCAAGGAGAATAGTCCGAGTATTACCCAGTCGATCGATCCCAGTGGCGTTTGTTTGATCTCCATTTCAACTTTAAACAAGTCACTGCCGATGGTAGGCACGGGTCCACTGGTGTTCCTCGAAATCGAGGCCTTGACCGCGGGAGATGCCGCGCTCACTTTCGATCGCGAGACGATGCACCTGGTGGCAACTGACGCGCGCGACGTTAAGCTCGAGCTGAAACAGGGCAAAGCAACGGTCAAGCAATAGCGGTAAGAAAGAGTGTTATCCAAAACGCTCCAGGCAATGAAACGCGGCGACACGGTAGGGCAGTTGAATTACTGGTCGCCGCGTCACTATGTCACGAAGCCTGAACACTCAAGTGGTGATGCAATGCATACTACACAACGAGGCTTTTCACTTATCGAATTAGTGATCACCATCACGGTGATGACTATTCTGACGCTCGGCGTGATTCCCCTCGTAAAACTTTCCGTAAAGCGCCAGAAGGAACAGCAACTGCGCGACACCCTGCGCCAGCTACGCATCGCGATCGACGAGTTTCATCGGGACACAGTGGGAATGACTTGCACGGGAACGGCGGCGGCGCCTGGCGGCGCGGCGGGTGGTGCTACTGCAAATCAATATATCGATCCGCGTAGCAAAGTAAGAATCAGCGATTGCACTATCTTCGGCGTCGATAATCCGGATCGATATCCTCCTGATCTCGAGACGCTAGTGAATGGCGTGAACGTTATTCCTCGCGAGGCGCCCACTGGCGGCCAGGGACTGCAAAGCACTGGAACGAATCCAACGGACACGCGCAGCACCCTGGACAGTCAGGCTTCCACCAAGAAGAAAATTTACTTGCGCAAGATTCCCATCGATCCAATTACGGGCGAAACAGATTGGGATTTGCGTTCCTGCTATGACGAAGCTGACTCGGACTCCTGGGGCGGCGAGAATGTTTTTGATGTCCGGTCCAAATCCAGGGCCACGGCGCTAAACGGAGAGAAGTACAGTGACTGGTAAGTGTGAGCCTATGAAATTGAGAGACATGAGAAGACAGTTTCGAGAACGAGTTTTTCGGGAGCCCTCATCGTTAGGGCGCACCGGTTTCACCTTACTCGAGTTGATGATCGTAATCTCGATCATCATTATTCTCGCGGCTATCACCCTGCCTCAGTTTCAGAAGACCATTCTCGCAGCGCGGGAAGCAGTTCTTAAGGAAGACCTGCACAAGATGCGCTCATTACTGGATCAGTTTGCGGCCGACAAAGGGAAGCTGCCGCAGTCGCTTGAAGAACTCGTCACCGAGGGCTACATGCGAGAACTGCCACTCGATCCAATGACGGGAGCCGCGGACTGGACCACCGTGACTGGTGAGGATCCGAATTCGAATGATGGTGAGCAGGGCGTGATAGATCTCCACAGCGCTTCAACTGACACATCGACCGATGGCACGCCGTACTCCGAGTGGTAAAGCTCTCATGGCGAATCTACTTTCAAAACTTGTGAGTCCCTGGTATCCCTCGTCAGCGTTGGGATTGGAAAAGGGGATCGCTTCGTTGGTCCAACTCGAGCGCGGCCGCAACGGTGAGACGAAGTTGCGACGTGCGGCAAGTGTCAATGTTGACGAGTCACTTATCAATCCCAGTTTCGACGAACCAAATCTTCAAGATATTGGTGAGTTGGCGGCCGCTTTGAGTGAATTGGCCGCTAGCGCTGGCATGCTAAAGCAAAGGCGCTGGTCGGTTAGTCTCCCTGAGAGTTCTATCAAGACCGCAATTTTGATATTCGACTCGCCGCCGGGATCGGGCTCCGAATTGGAAGAAGTTCTTTCCTGGAAGGTAGAGCGCACGTTTGCAGTTCCCATGGATGAACTCGTGGTCTCTCGAGATCGTTTACCGTCTGATGCTCAGGGGCGCGTCCGTTATCTCGTTACTGCTGGGCGCAAAGAAATCATGGCGGAGTACGAGACGCTTTTCCATGCACTTGGTTGGCGAGCCGGCCTGCTGGTGCCGCGGCACATCGGCGAGTCGCAGTGGTTGACCTCCAATGGTTCGCAAGGCGATTCGCTACTGGTTAGCACCTCCGAAGCAGGGTTCACAGCCATTGTTTTCCGCGGCAAGCAGCCATTGATTCTGCGCACCATCCACTGCGAGCCAGACGAATGCGAAGATGAGTTTTATCGGCTCCTGCTGTTTTATCGGGAACGCAGAACAGGAGATCTGGAACCTGCGTTGGCGCGACTTTTAATTCTGGGAGACAGCTTTTCCAAAGATCGTGCAACCGAGATCACCAACGAAACCCTGGGTACAGCATTACAGCCCTTGCGCGCCGAAGACCTCGGGTTCGCGCTGCCTGGCCCGGAAATCACATTCGACGCCATCGCGGCGCCCGCGGGCCTGGCGATGCTTTCCTGGCAATAATCAACGGGCTTCAAATCGCAAACACCAGGACCACCCCTGACTCTGAAACATTTCCCGCTTACAAGGCGTAAAACCCGAGCATCATGAGTATGACCGCAACCGCAACTGCCCTAAAGTTAAGTGCTATCAACGCTGCTACCGATCGCGACCTGGTGGCAACGGCCGCGGCGGGCGTTGAAGGTAGTTTTGAAGAACTTGTGAAACGTTATCAGCGACCGATTGCAGCGTACGTTTACCGCATGGTCGGCGACTACGATGCGGCGTTGGATGTGACTCAGGAAATCTTTATCAAGGTTTATGGTTCGCTTTCCCGGTACCGCCCCGAGTTCAAGTTCTCAACCTGGATTTACAAGATCGCGCACAACTCCGCGGTGGATCATCTGCGCCGCAACGCTGGACGAGAGCGCTCGCTGGTCACAGGAACGGAGGGCGATCAATACGACCTCCCGATCGAGAGCGGCAACATGAGCCCCGAGCAGGAGAGTGAGCGCGAGGAGCGAAGGCTGGAGATCGAGTTGGTAGTTCGATCCCTCCCGGCTGCTTATCGTGAGCTGATTGTTTTGCGCCACTCGCAGGATCTAACTTACGAAGAGATTGTTGAGGTGACAGGACTACCTTTGGGGACAGTCAAGAACCGGCTGTTTCGGGCGCGCGAAATGATGCGTCAACTGTTTCTTGATCGCGGAATTGCAACCGCCTAAATGCCGGAGGTCGAATGCAGGTTAGTCAGGACAATTGCCGGACAGAATTGATCGCCGCGTACATCGACGGCGATCTTGATTCGGCAACTTGCGACTTGCTGGAAAATCACCTCAACGATTGCATCACCTGCGCCGACGAACTACGTCTACAACGTCTTTTCGTTTGTGAACTTGACTCCGCTTTTTCCGAAACTGATGAGCTGCCGGTCCCGCGCGACTTCGCCCGCATCGTCGCGGCTAACGCTGCGAGCGATATGAGAGGCGCGCGTAATTCGCAAGAACACCGACTGGCGCTGCGTCTCTGTTTGATGCTCGCGTTGGCGTCATTTGCTTTGCTCGGAATGGCTTCGAGCAGGGCTGTACTCTTCAGCGGGAAACTACTCATCGCGAAAGTTTTTGGCATCGTGGGCCTCCTGGGCAGAGCGTTATACGATGCGGGCGTCGGTTTCACTGTCTTGTTGCGCATGGCCGCCGGGGCCATCATTTCCGATGCCTTCTCGGTCCTGGTCTTCCTGGTTCTGCTGCTCGGTCTGCTACTGCTCTTACTGCTCATCACCAGTTATCACCGCTATCACCGGCGAGGGCTATACGAATAGCAAGCTCTTCCATGGGTGACGCTCCAGCATTATCAACTGTGATTGATTCAGGTTCGCTCGACTGTCGCTGGGCAGTTGATTGGTCGTTGCTGTGCAAACTTGCGCTGACGCTTGTCTCTCTCCTGATGATGGTGATTGCCATTCAGGCCCAGGTTACCGCCCCCAACAATGCGGACACCTACGTGATTGAAGGCACGAGCGAGACAAATGCGTACGGGCTCGGGCGCTCGATCCGCATTAACGGTACCGTAAAGGAAGGCGCAATTGCTCTGGGCGGTGATGTGATCGTGCAGGGAGTTGTGGAAGGGGATGTGGCGACGTTTGGTGGTTCAGTCATACAGCTTGAGGGTGGCCGAATCGGCGGGGATGTGATCGTCGTGGGAGGAACCTACCGTCACGAAAAGTCGGCCGCACGAAATCCCGCCAGCGCTACCATCATGTATGCCGGTTACGAGGAAGAGTTGCGAAACTTGATGCGTGATCCTTCCGGACTGTTAACCCCTCATTTGTCCCCGGCATATCTTGGGTTAAGACTGCTCGCTGTGCTCTTCTGG
>JANNON010000433.1:0-8045 GCA_031399105.1 Blastocatellia bacterium
CCATGTCAACCGCTATTTTGCTTAGTTTAACTCGTTACCAAAGAACAGTAAGAACGGAAAGCTGAGGCGCTTCACCTCACTTTCTGGAAATGGTCTGATTGTTTTCCAGAGTAGGTGAGTGGCAAGAAGGCCGTAACTGGAGGGAATTAGCTCGGCTCGATTGTGGCTTTTTGCCGAGGCGTTTTCACCTTGGCTGTCTTGGCAGGAATACCAATAACCACGTGGTAGGGTTCGACGTTGCGGGTCACGACCGTTGAGGTCCCGACCATTGCATGTTCACCAATCTGGACTCCGGCCAGGAGCGTCGCATGGTAGGTAATCCGGACTGAGTCGCCAACTCGCGTCACAGGTGTCGAAACCTTTTGAATGTCATCAAGGTCGTGACTGTGAGAGTAAATATTGACGTAGTCCGATATCGAAACGTTGCTGCCGATTTCGATCCCGCCACGATCGTCAAGCAAAACGTGGCGATGAACGACAACGTTGTCGCCGAAAGACAAATTGTAGCCGAAGGACCATTCGACATTGTGCCAACATTTAAAGTTCTCGCCGACGCTGCGAAAAATTAGCGGAGCCAGCATTCTCCTGAACCGATGGCCCAGGAGCGCATTCTGGCCCAACGCCGAGCGATCAAACATCTGCCAAAGCCAAATGAACGGTTTTCGTTCCGCATAAAGCCTCGCGTTAATGTCGGAGTAGTACTCGGGTTCGGTGGTTATATTTCGAGGATCGAATGAGTGAACCACGGCCCGGGCGGCAATCGGCAAGTCTTCAAGTCGCCGCACGACAGCGTTTGTCGAAGCTCCCGGCAAGGTAAAGCCAAAGTAGATCTGGCAAAGCGTATCGCAAACGATCTCATTCGGATCGCGCTTCCCTGCTTGAATCTCAGTCTTTAACTCGTCCAGCCACTGCTGAAAATCAACTTCTGCCTGGGGCTGCGCCTGTAGATCGCGATAGGACATTGGGTTGCTTCGCTTTGTAGCCGGATAACAGATTGTTTAGTGGTGGGCTAAAAGTACCATAGCCACAATGGCCTATCAATCGGCTTCCGATAATGACCGAACTGTCCTGATAAGTTGGTTTGATCGTCTACTTGCCTCGATTCGGGCTTGCAGATAGGATGCACTCCAATGCATCTGATTCGTCGAATAGCACTCGCTACCGCCTTACTCCTCATCGTCGCAGTCGCGTTCCTCTGGTGGAACAAACCAAAAACAACCGAGATGTCAGCCTATGCGCCGGCGGATTCCCTTGTCTATCTCGAAGCCAACAGCCTAACGCACATCACAACCGCAGTGGCCGGAACTGACGCCTGGATCAAGTTGAGCCCGATACTCGAGCAACAGAGCGGTTGGGCAGGGCCAACTTTGATGCGCTTCTCAAGATGGACTGGGATTGGGCCAATCCAGTCGGTAATCTTCTCGCGCGCTCAAGTTGCCCTGGTGATGCTGAATCTCGGCGCTAGTGAAGAAGGTGAATCTTTAAAGGTGCGACCGGAAGCAGCACTCCTGATTGAGACTCACACATCTTCGCGGCGAATCAGAGCGTTTACCGAAGAAACTTTGAAAGGGCTGGCAGAAAATACTTTTGGCACTCCCAGCTTTAAGAAGGTCACAACCAATGGCGTCGAGTATCTAATCTGGAGCGCCCCAACCGGCACGCGTCAAATCGTAGCGACCGTCGCCGACAGCCTGGTGATCGTCGGAAACAGTGAAGCTGCGGTGAACGCATGTCTGGCTGTGCGACAGGGAAAGAGTGCTCGCTTAAGCGAGAGCCCTGAACTCAAACAAATGCGCGGCCGGCTCAGCGCGAGCAACGCATTAGCCTTTGGCTTCGTATCCTCGGCAAACGCCGCTCGTCTGGCAACCTTTGCCGCTCCAATGTTGCTTGGAAGACCGCAGACAGAGTCAGGTTTCGGTAAGATCTTCTCGGCTGCCGCGGCCAAGATTGCTGGTGCGATCGGCTGGTCAGCGTTCCTGGCAAACGGGGGAATCGAAGATCGTTACCTCATCTCCCTACAGCCGACAGTGGTCACGCGGCTCCGTCCTGCGTTTGACGCCAAGGCAACAGGCGATGTCAATCTCCCATTGCCAAGGCAACCTTACTCCGTCAGTCTCTACAACTTTGCCGATCCACAAGTGGCTTGGTTAAGTTTCGAATCAGCTATTCTTTCTCAGCTCGATGCTCTGTCTGCTGCGGTTTTTAGTGAACTGTTGAGGTCCGCGCTGCGCCCGTACGGCATCGATGACCCGGAGAACTTTCTGAAATTGGTTGGTCCCAGGACGGCAACGGTACGATTGACTGCGCTAAGCGAGCGATCAGTCGTGGTTGGCAGTATTCGTAACAAAGCAGGTCTCCAGGAATTGCTCGCCGCACGCTTTCCCAAACGCACTCCTAATACGCCAATCATGGAAACCGAGGACGGTGAATCAGCCGCGCTTGTTATTGGCGAAATGCTTTACCTTGGCTCGACTGCAGACGTTGGAACTTGCCTTCAGCAGTTATCACACGGCGAAGCTAGATCGATCGTTGACGACAAACGCATTTTCCGGCAAAGCACCGCATCGGTCGTAACCTACGCCGACGACTCCGACAGACTACGAGGTTTCGTCTCGGCTCTCATGCGAGCAAACCGATCGAGGGAGACAGGCTTTAAGGCTGACCAGATCGAAGAAGCCCTCGCGAGCCTACGGTATGCCATCACGGAGACTAGTCTCGCTGACGATGGCATCGAACGCCGGACGCGATCTCCTCTGGGCCAGTTTGGCGCCCTCGTCGCGATCTTGTTTCCTGCTGATCGCTGAATGCCATGGCGCAACCGCAACTGCTTATTGGAACCGCAAACCCTGGCAAGATTCTGGAGATAACTTCTGCCTTGCATGGTTTGCCATTCGGCTTGAGGAGACTTGCGGAATTCCCGAGTCTGGTTTCGCCGGAAGAGATCGGCGGGACATATGAAGAGAATGCACGGTTGAAGGCCGAGTACTATTTCAAGCACACCAATCTGATGACACTCGCTGATGATTCGGGGTTGGAAGTTGAAGCACTTGATGGACGGCCCGGGTTATTCTCAGCGCGTTACGGATCGCCGGGAGCAAGTGACGAGGATCGCGTCACTCAACTGCTCGCTGAAATCTCTGAAGTAGCTAATCGGCGGGCGAGGTTTGTTTGCGCGATGGTGTTGGAGGGTGCGGTCAGGACGGTCACTCATGGAATTGTTCAGGGACAACTCGCGTTTGAACCAGTAGGAAACGGTGGTTTTGGCTACGATCCGATCTTCATTCCTGATGGTTATGATCAGACTTTTGGCGTGCTGCCTGCGGAGTTGAAAGAGCGAATCAGCCATCGAGGGCAAGCACTCGCGCAGATGCGTGAATTTCTCCAGCAGGTCAGCTCGGGTACCAATGTATCTGAATGACTGCCGCTCGAAATGCAAGTCTCGGAGAGAGGTCAGTACCACTCGCGCTTAGACTGTGCGAAAACTCAAGGTCTTAGGAGTCAAATCAAGATACGCAGTCTCACTTTCAGGAAGGCGGACCCTGTCCCCGCTTCAACTTGCCTTAGTTTCAAGGTCAGTTGGCAGATTCAAGGTTCTACCAAGCTTCATTGCGCCGAACTCAGGCGGGGACCAGGGTCCACCTTCCTGACAGTGAGACTGCGCATCTGGTCTTTCAGATATTCAGCGCGTTAGTTCAAACACAGTGTCGGTGGCGGATGGGGTGTTTGTGTCGAGCGAGCATAAGACCTGGAAGATCGCGTTGGTGCGCCCCACCCGCTACCGCGAGGTGGTACTGACCTCATGACACCCGATCGAATCGCGAACGAGCAAACTGAATGACTACCCTGAGATTCGTCTCCTGTCATTCGTCTCCTTGACCGTTGGAGTGTCAGCCTCTTAGAATGCCTAGCCCGCCGGTTATTTCCAGATTCAAGTTTCGGGGCGTAGCACAGCCTGGTAGTGCGCTCGGTTTGGGACCGAGAGGTCGGAGGTTCGAATCCTCTCGCCCCGACCAACAATCTCAATAAGGTACGGCCGCCAACACTGGCGGCCGTATCTCTTGTGTGGGAGATTTGTGACCAAAATTCTGAGAACGCACATTTCTCTGAAGCTTGACGGCGCGAATGTATCGCAGCGTCGTCTTCAGATCCTTGTGGCCCATCAGCGTCATTGTTGTTAAAGCCTCGTATCCCGCTAGCGCTAGCCGTGTAAAGACCCATCCTCCCGTACGAACTCACACGCAAACCTTTCCGTTCATGCAAGCGAACGAAGCGCTCATTGCGCTAAAAAACAACGCGATTCGCGGCGCGGGCGTCATGGTTATCGAACGGTGACTCAGTTGAATTAGCTGCTTTACGTCGTCTCATATCTTTCGGACAGACCGCAAGAATCGTCAAGAAAATCGCCCTGAGCCGCGTTATAGTGCGCCTGAGGTTCAAACATTTACACGGATCACATGCCGGAACGGCGGCTCAAATGAGTGTTAGCGTTCAAGAGGATCAGGCTTGCGCAAACGAAATAGAAAGGCTGTTGCCTGTGCTTGTACATATCCAGGCCAACCTCGATCAGGATCTTTCGCTTGAAGCGCTGGCAAACCGAGTCCAACTTTCCCACTTCCATTTTCACCGCCTGTTTCGTTCCGCGGTCGGTGAAACATTGAAGCAGTACACTCAACGCCTCCGGCTCGAGCGAGCTGCGAACCGCCTCGTAATCAATGACGGCACAATCCTCGACGTAGCGCTCGATTCCGGGTTTCACAGTCATGAGACGTTCTCACGTCAGTTCAAACGGCGGTTCCAAGTGGCCCCGAAAGACTATCGTCAATGGGCCAGGGGCGAAATAAAACGAAGTTCGGTTTCGACGCCTCCGCTGGACGAGCTTTACTCTGAATTTGAGCTATCCAAAACTACAGTTACTCGACTGGCGCAACTCCACGTCGCTTTCATTCGACACGTTGGACCCTACGAATCTGTCCCGGATACGCTGTGGCACCGGTTGGAGGAATGGGCCAAATCGAAGCGGCTGCCTCACGAGCTGATCTTCCTTGGCATCGCCCAGGATGCACCGGGAGTAACACCGCCGGAGCGGCTGCGCTTTGACGCCGGCATCGTGGTTCCCGAGTCGTTCTCGCCGGAAGGCGCGGTTGGACACCAGGTACTAGACCTCGGTGAGTTCGCTACGACCACGCACGTCGGACACTACCGAACTCTGTCCAATGCTTATGCGGCAATCGTTCAACGAGTGCTTCAGCTAAAGAAATTTCGTCTTGATGGCCTGCCCGCTATCGAGGTTTACCGCACGACGCGCGTCGATGCCTCACACGAGATGAATCACACTGAAATCTACCTTCCCGTCAGCCGGGTGAAAAAGTAAGGAGGACCTATGCAGGACATATCCCGAACCGAGACAGCCTTGCACCGTGCGAAGGGTGATCATATTCCGTGGGGCTGGGTCGCATTGATTGTAGTCGGGTTGGAAATTGCTCTAGTGCTTTCAGCGTTCGCCTGGGTTGCGATCTACAGCTATTTGATCAATCCGGGTCACGACATGCCTTACTACCAAAAATACGCCGAGTTTGCGAGTCCCATTGTGTCAGTTGCTGTTGGCATCCCATATTTCTTCTTTGCCTGTCGCTGGGTTGGACGTAAAGCGGGCACGCGCGCCGTAGCTGCGAGCTTGTCGGTATGGCTTATCATGTTCATCATCGATGTGCTGCTGATTTCGGTGTCAGGGCCGGGAGGGCTCAACGCGTATATGTGGGCAATGGTGGCGCTTTCACATGTGACGAAAGTGCTGGCCGCATACTTCGGCGGCAAGGCGGCGTTGAGAAGCCGTTGAATTTTCGAAAAAGCCCTGTGGCAATGAAGTCAGTACCGAAACGCGGTAGCGTCGGGTCCGGATCGACACGAATACTCTAATAGCATCCCGGACTCTCCCTCTCAATCTTTGACCCGACGCTACTGCGTTTCGGTACTGACTTAAATATTCTTCCCTGCCACGTTCACCTCAGCCTTTTCATCTGGACTCTTCTCTCCTGGCGCCTTCGCCTCAGGATCTCCGGCGCGCGCTGCAGCCTGCTCGATGAGCGCGTTTACTTCGCCGCCAATAAGAATCGTCACGCCAGTCAAGTAAAACCACAGCAACAGAATGATGACCGCCCCCAGTGAGCCATAGACGACGCTGTAGGTGTTGTAGAAGTTGAGATATGAGCCGAACAGAAAAGAGACGAGCAACCAAAGGATGACGCCGGCCGCCGCTCCCGGTGTCAGCCAGCGTAGTTGTTGTTCATGGAGGTCGGGCGCAAAGTAGTAGATCAACTGAAAGGCTAAGAAGACAAAGACGAGCACGAAAAGCCATCGCAAGATCGTCCATGCTGCGGTAAACGCCGCGCCGAAACCATACCGATTCGCGATCCCTTCGGCAATGCGGCTGCCGTAGAACATCAACGCCAGTGCGGTGATAATCAGCACGGCGAGCGCAATCGTCAGCAGTATGGCGAGCAGAGTTCTTCTCCACCACGCGCGCGTCTCTTTCACGTCGTACGCGACGTTCAACCCTTCGATGATCGCGCCCATCCCGGAGGAAGCGAACCACAGTGATGTCACGAGGCCGAACGACAGTTTGCCGCCGCTGCTTTTTTGACTGATCTCGTCAACCGTCGTGTTGATAAGGTCGGACGCGGAGACAGGCACAATCGCACTAAGATAAGTGAGCAGATTGTGACGTAACTCCGTTCCGGCGTCGGCGAAGTAACCGAGGAGAGCCGTGAGGAAAAGCAGTAACGGAAAGAGCGCCAGTAGGAAATAGAAGGAGAGAATCGCGGCACGGTTGAGCACATCGTCCGCGTTGACTTTGGTCCAGAGATGCTTGCCAAACGTCTTCCATCGCCACCCTCTAATCCTCCAACCCCGTGTCATCCACATGATGTAGTCGAGAGAACTTTGCCTCAAAAGTCATTCAGGCATGTCGAGTTCGGCTTTGCCGCCGGATGTGAGGCGGTCGTTGGCCCGAACATTACCCATCCCTACAGGGTGCGCCCGGAGAGGCTGGCCACGATGGCGACCAACTCGGTAGGGCTAATGGGCTTCGGCACATGTATCTGGAATCCTGATTGAAGTACCCGGATACGATCTTCTTCCGCCGAGTAGGCTGTCAATGCGGCCGCCGGAATCTGGCCTCCTCGCTCTTTGCCAAGAGCGCGCACCTTGGCTATCAGGGAGTAGCCATCTTCATCCGGCATCCCGATGTCGCTGATTAAAACATCGAAGCCTCCCTGCTCTATGACTGCCAGTCCGGCGGCGGCTGAAAAAGTAGTGGTCACCTGCGCCCCGCATCCTTCCAGGACTATTCGCAGTAACTCACACACGTCGACTTCGTCGTCAACGATCAGCACACGCAAACCATCAAGCTCTGACGGACACGCGGCCTTCGGCAGTTTAAACTCATGCGTCTTCGCGTTCTCAGGGTCGCTTACTGCATTGCGCCCCGCCATCAATGGCAGACTGACGGTAAAAGTAGAGCCTAGATCTTTACCTTCGCTTTCAGCTTGCACCGTCCCGCCGTGCAATTCGACCAATTGACGAACAATGGCTAAACCTAAACCTAGCCCGCCGAATGCTCGCGTGGTCGTCGCATCGGCTTGCCGGAAACGGTCGAAGACGTGTGGAAGAAACTCCGGCCCTATTCCCTGGCCCGTGTCACTCACTATCACTTCAACATTCGATTCGACGCGCTCTAGTCGCACAAGGACGCGCCCGCGTTTCGGCGTGAACTTGATGGCGTTCGAGATCAGATTCCACGCTACCTGTTGCAGCCGGTCGGGGTCGCCGGACACTTGCCCTGCCGGAGAATCCAGTTGCAGCTGCAAACCTATCTCCTTGGCTTCCGCCGCCGGCCGCAGGCCATCGACCGCCGCGATGATGATCGTTCCGAGGTCGACGGGCTGCACGCTCAGGCGCAACTTGCCGGTGATGATGCGCGAGACATCAAGTACGTCATCAACCAACCGAACCTGCATTCGTGCATTGCGCCGGATGACTTCGATCGC
>JANNON010000574.1:0-4249 GCA_031399105.1 Blastocatellia bacterium
CTAACGAGGGGTGCCCACGGAGGGACACCCCTACAAAGTTCCCATCCGATTTCTTCTCGCGTATCATTTCGTCGCTCCAAATTTCCAACTTAGGTAAACCGTAACCAATGAAAAGATCACTCGTTTTGACCCGCGCGCTGGCTCTGTTTCTTCTGATCAGCCCAGTCCTGGCCCAACAAGCTGCGACTCAAACTGATCCTACTCTGCTGACCGTCGATAGTATTTTCACGTATCAAACGAAATCCATCGGGCCAGTGCGTTGGCAGCGTGATGGCGCGGGCTATGTCGCCCTCGAGCCGTCACCCGCGAAGAAGGACTTTGTCGATATCGTTCGCTACGACGCGAACAGCGGTGAACGAAAAGTTTGGCTCTCGGCCGAGCAGTTAACGCCTTCGGGCGGTGCAACGATTCTGGTTGAGGATTTTGAGTTGAGCGAAGACGGGCGAAAGCTGGTGATCTTCACTAGTTCCGAGCGCGTTTGGCGCAGCAATACGCGCGGCGATTACTGGGTGCTGGATTTCAATAACGGAAAACTGCAAAAGCTCGGCGGTGCAGACGCAAAGCCTTCCACGCTCATGTTTGCAAAGTTTTCACCGGATGGCATGCGCGTAGGGTACGTCCGCGAGAACAATATTTACGTTGAGAACCTAAGCGATTCCGCTATTACGAAGATCACGACCGACGGCTCGCGTTATCTGGTCAACGGAACTTTCGATTGGGTTTACGAGGAAGAACTGTTTTGTCGCGACGGCTGGCGCTGGAGTCCGGATGGCAGAAACATCGCTTACTGGCAGCTAAATTCGGAAGGTGTGAAAGAGATGCACCTCATCAATGACACGGCGCAGCTCTATCCGATCATCACCAGCTTCCCCTATCCAAAGGCAGGAGAGACTAACTCAGCCGCGCGCGTCGGTGTGGTGAGTGCGAGCGGTGGTGCAACGCGCTGGTTCGATGTGCCGGGCGATCCGCGGAACAACTATCTGCCGCGAATGGAATGGGCGGCGAGTCCCGATGAAGTTGTGATTCAACAACTGAATCGTCTGCAGAACACAAACATAGTGATGCTTGGCGACGCTCGGACCGGGAAAGTTCGCCCGATCATGACTGAGAAGGACGAGACCTGGGTAGACATTGCCTGGGGTGATATCGATTGGGACAAGACTGGATTGGCGCGTGGCGATGTCGAATGGATCGACGGCGGCAAACGATTCCTGTGGGCGAGTGAACGTGATGGCTGGCGTCATATCTGGTCAATCGCGCGCGACGGGAGCGACGCGAAGCTAATCACGACGGGAAACTTTGATGTGGCCAGTGTGGAGCGCGTCGATGCCGCGAATGGCTGGATGTATTTTCGGGCGTCGCCAGAGAACGCGTCGCAACGGTATCTGTTCCGCGCGCGACTCAACGGTTCATCGCCACCAGAGAGATTGACACCGAGCGCTACGCCGGGGTGGCATGGATACAACATCTCGCCGCGCGGCGACGTTGCCATTCACACCTACTCAACTTTCAATAAAGTTTCATCGACGGAGATGGTGCGACTGCCGCAACACACAGTTGTGCGAACGATGATCGACAACACGCCCGTGCAGGAGCGAATCGCAAAGTTAAAGCCAACCACGACTGAATTTTTCAAAGTCGATATCGGCGATGGAGTGCAACTAGATGGCTGGATGATCAAGCCTCCTGACTTTGATCCACAAAAGAAGTACCCGGTTCTGTTTTATGTCTATGGCGAACCGTGGGGACAAACCGTGATGGACAATTGGGGCGGTCTGAATCGCATATGGCATACGATGCTGGCGCAGAAAGGCTACATCGTAGCGAGCGTTGATAATCGCGGTACGCCGGCGCCGCGTGGCCGCGCCTGGCGCAAGATCATTTATCGGAAGATGGGGATCGTGAACTCCGGAGATCAAGCCGCTGCCGCGCGGGCGATTGCAAAGTGGCCTTTTGTGGATGCGACGCGAATCGGAATCTGGGGCTGGAGCGGCGGTGGCTCGTCTACCTTGAATGCGATGTTTCGTTATCCGGATGTTTACCAGGTTGGCTTGTCGGTTGCTCCGGTGCCAAACCTTCGGTACTACGACACGATTTATCAGGAGCGCTATGGTGGTTTGCCGCAGGACCATCCCGAAGAATGGAAGCAAAGCTCGCCGATCACCTTTGCGAGTCAGTTGAAAGGGCAATTGATGGTTGTGCATGGCACCGGCGACGACAACGTTCATTACCAGGGAACGGAAGCGTTGATCGATGCTTTGGTTTCTGCAAACAAGCAGTTTTCAGTGATGCCTTATCCGAATCGTTCCCACGGAATCTACGAAGGTCGGGGAACGACGAAGCACTTGTATGGTCTGTTTACTCAATTTATTACGGAGAAGCTCCCCGCGGGCGCGCGATAACTTTGTAGGGGTGTCCCTCAGTGGGCACCCCTCGCATTGAATCATGCTCCCGTTAAGCATGGGCGCTTCTGAACTAACGAGGGGTGCCCACGGAGGGACACCCCTACAATGAAGCGCAGCAACCCTGTTCACGATTCCTGCCTCCAAGAAGAACGAGAAAAAACCGAATAGCCGTAGGAAGGAAACCGCCATGTCCCAAAGGCGCGCTCGTTTAATACTCACACTTCCGCTATTGCTCAGTTCAACTCTGATCACCGCGCAAACCCAGCCGCCCGCGAAGCCAAATCCCGCCGAGCCCGAGGCGTACAAACTGCTCGATGACATAGCTTCCAGAATTTCCACACTTCGTTCTCGCAATAATCGTCTGCAGGTGACTTGTGAGGTCGCAGATTTGATTTGGACCAAGGATGAAAAGCGGGCGCGTAGTCTCTTTGAAAGTGCAATGAAAGAGTTTACCGATTTCATCGCGGAGTACGATTTCACCGATCAAGAAGCCCTGCATGACTTCCAGTCCTTCTATCAACATCGCCAACTGATTGTGGAGCGAATCGCCGCTCACGATCCGAATATGGCCCTTTCGTTCCTGCGCGCCACTCGACACGTTAAGGAACCACGTTTGGGGATTAATTCTGAGAGTGAACGAAATCTCGAAATGCACCTCGCTGGTTTGATTGCCACGACCGATCCCGCGATGGCGCTCAAGCTGGCGCGTGCCAGCCTTGCCGAGGGGACTTCTCATAACGCGATCAACCTTCTCACCCGGCTCCGGCAAAAAGATGCTGCCGCCGCTCAAACACTTTACAGCGATATAGTAGAACGAGTGGGCGCCGAAGACCGCGTCCAGAATTCTGATTCGTTGAATGTCGCGGCGAATTTGCTCTCCACGTTTCAGCCTCCCCATGCTAACGAAGAGACATATCGGAAGTTAGCTGAAATGTTCCTGACCCGAGTGCTGGCCGTCTCGCCATCCGATCCCACGCGCGTTCAGCAAGCGCATAACATCTACCATCAGGCGCGGAACGTGATGCCGCTGATTGAGAAGTATCTGCCGGCTCGCGGGCCCAGCTTCCAACAGTGGAGTCGGGCAGTTGAGAAGACTTTCGATGCCAACGCACAGCGGCACAATGAGATGAATGAGCTGACGCAACGCGGCACTGTCGATGAGATTATTGCCGCCGCGCCAAAGTTTCCGGCGGATATTCAACCGCACCTTTACCAGCAGGCGGTTTGGAAAGCGCTCAATAGTGGCGATGCTGCTCGTGCGCACCAATTAGCGACGGAGTTAATCTCGGATCCGGCCCAACAGCAACAGATGATCGCGCAAATTGAAGCTCATCAATTGTGGAAGGCTGTCTCCGATAACAAAATTGCGGACGCGCACAAACTGCTTGCGAAGGTTAAGCAGATCGACCAACGAGTCCAGATCGTTACGCAATTGGCGACGAGCCTGGCGGCGAAAGGCGATAAAAAAGGCGCCGTGTCTCTTCTCGACGAGACGCGGATAGCTATTACGGATCTGCCGGGGAGTGTTCAGAAGCTGAATGCCCAATTGAATCTGGCACGCAGTTACGGTGGTTTGGATCCGGACCAGGGTGCGGCCTTATTACAAACCGTTATCACACAAGTGAACCCCCTCATCGCGGCGGCGGCTGTGCTTGATGGCTTCGATAACCGCTACCTTAGTGAAGGTGAATGGATGCCACGAAACTACAGTGGCCTCGGTCAAATAGTGAATGGGCTGCAACAGACACTGGGCCAGTATGGTGGTCGCTCGAATTGTTCCGCCAACTAGTTTGCACTTGAGAAGCGCTTAATCGCATCTTCTGTCGACTCAGTTTCAACCGATG
>JANNON010000598.1:0-6343 GCA_031399105.1 Blastocatellia bacterium
GCGCCCACGGAGAGACGCCCCTACAATCTAATGTCAGATCTATCTTCCATTGAGCCCGACAGGCCCTCCATTTCGGTGGTGGTCCCTTCTTACAATCACGGACGGTTTATCACATCGTGCCTGCGCTCGATCATCAAGCAAACTACGCCGCCTGGTGAACTCGTCGTCATCGACGATGGTTCGACCGATGATTCACCCAGGCTCATTGAAGCAGTGCTAAAAGAATGCCCGTTCCCAAGTGAACTCATCGTGAGGGAAAATCGCGGGCTGGCGGCAACCCTGAACCAGGGCCTCTCCGCAACACGCGGAAAATATTTCGCTTATCTCAGTTCCGATGACGTTTGGCTCGAGCGCTTTCTGGCCACTCGCAGCGAAACTCTGCAGCGCCGCGCGACCGCCGTACTAGCCTATGGCCATGCGTATTTTATTGATGACGAGAATCGCATAGTTGACTGTACGGCGGATTGGGCCAGCTATCGAGACGGCGATGTGCGGCCGATGCTGTTGCAAACGATTGGGCCCATGAGTCCAACAGTCCTCTATGATCGGGAGGTACTTGGGCGGCATGGCTGGAATGAAGCCGCGCGGCTGGAAGATTTTGAGTTGTATTTGAAGTTGAGCCTCGAGGGAGAGTTCGCGTTCGATCCGCATGTTTTGTCAGCATGGCGATGGCACGAAGCAAATACGAGTTGGGACCAGCAAATGATGCTTGAAGAACATCTGCAGGCGTTGGCGAATCAAGGCAAGGCCCTCGGACTATCAGCCGTCGAGTTGGAAAATCTCGAACGCGACATTAGGTTCCGCCGTGCTGAGGACTTCCTTCGTACTGGAGACAAGAAAGGCGCGTTCGAGTTGATCACTAAGAACCTCGGCTCAGCACGTTCGCCGCTTTTGCTTGCACGTCTTGGCGCGCGAATGCTGCTGCCTTACAAAGTCATTGTCAGGCAACGGCAAGGAAAACAACGTCGTGCTTTTGAGCGATATGGGTCGCTGGAGTTCTAGCACCTCCATCAAGCCTTCGGCAATTTGCGGGTCGGGAAGACGGCCAATCCAGATTAATCAATTTGCAGGTCGGGAAGGTGGGCAGCGCAGCGCGTCTCGCGCAAGCGTGCCCCCGCTCCAGCGAAGCGTAGCAAATAGTTTTGTCAGGCTGCTTGTTAGTCAGAGGTGCCGCGCTGCGCTGCCCGCCTTCCCGACCTGCAAATTGGCTGATCTTGAATTTCCCTTCGAACCATTCCCATGCACCTCCTTGACGCACTCTGTTGCGCTGGCTAGACTCGGCCTGTCCCGATTTCGCCTGTTTTTTCAGGCTTAAACCAAAACTCCAGACGCAGCTCAAGTGGAAACTACCGAAAGTCCAATCACCTCAGAAACTGCTGCCGGAGTTGATTCCCAAAACCTTCACACCTCAAATTCCGACTCGTTCCAGGATCCGTTAATTCTGATCGATGCGAGGGCTTCCGCGCTCAGCTTCAACCTGCGTGAGCTCTGGGCTTATCGCGAGTTGTTGCTCTTCCTTGCCTGGCGCGACATCAGCGTTCGGTACAAACAAACATTTCTCGGTGCAACCTGGGCCATCATTCAGCCACTGTTTGCGATGCTGCTGTTTACGCTGCTGTTCGGCCGCCTTGCACGCATGCCTTCCGATGGCATTCCGTATCCGCTCTTTGCTTATGCCGGATTGTTGCCATGGACGTTCTTCGCAAATGCAGTCACCAACAGCGGCAACAGTCTCATCGGCAGCAGCAGTCTGATTACCAAAGTCTATTTTCCGCGCGTCTTTATTCCGGCCGCTGCGGTGCTCGCAGGTCTAATCGACCTTGCCATCGCTTCCCTGCTACTAGTGCCGTTACTGTTTTACTACCAGCTCACAATTACCTGGCGCATCTTGTTGTTGCCGCTCTTCGCTGTGCTCGCAACGCTCCTGGCTTTGGCCGTCGGCATGTGCCTGGCGGCGCTAAACGTTAAGTATCGCGATGTGCGATACGCACTACCGTTTCTGATTCAACTTTGGCTGTTCGCCTCGCCGGTGATCTATCCCGTCAGCATCGTCCCCGAAAAATGGCGTTTGGTCCTCGCGTTGAACCCGATGACTGGGATCATCGAAGGTTTCCGGAGTTGCCTGTACGGCCGAGACTTTGACGCAAGCGTAATTCTTCCATCGGTGTTTGTGACCGCCGCAATCCTCGTGTTTGGTTTTCTCGCCTTCCGCCGCGTGGAAGACGGCTTTGCCGATGTAGTTTGAAGCTATGAAACCAATGATTGCAGTCGAGGGTCTGGGCAAGCGCTATCGCATCGGCGCGCGGCAAACGCATAACAGTTTGCGTGACGCTTTGGCGGCGACAGTCAGCGCGCCCCTCCGTGCACTACGAAGAAATGGCGAGGAGAATACTGTCTGGGCCTTGCAGGATGTTTCGTTCGAGGTTGCGCCGGGCGAAGTCCTGGGAGTGATTGGGCGCAACGGCGCCGGAAAATCAACGCTGCTGAAAATACTTTCGCGTATTACCAAACCCACGAAGGGTCGCGTCGCGCTGAACGGTCGTGTCGGCAGTTTGTTGGAAGTAGGAACCGGGTTTCATTCCGAACTGACTGGTCGCGAGAACATTTTTCTCAACGGCGCGATTCTCGGGATGACCCGGCAGGAGATTCTAAGAAAGTTTGACGAGATTGTAGCGTTTGCTGAAACGGAACAGTTTCTCGACACTCCGGTAAAGCATTATTCATCCGGAATGACAGTGCGCCTCGCTTTCGCAGTCGCGGCGCATCTCGAACCTGAGATTCTGATCATTGACGAAGTGCTTGCGGTTGGCGATGCGGCTTTTCAAAAGAAGTGCCTCGGAAAGATGAACGAAGTGGCGCAAGCGGGGCGCACAGTGCTTTTCGTCAGCCATGACATTAGCGCCGTCAACGCACTCTGCGGGCGCACAATCTTGCTGCACGAAGGCTCGATCACAATGACGGGCCCAACTCGAGATGTTGCGGCCTATTACCTCGACTCTGCAAACCGACTTTATTCACCAATCACCTGGGCGCCGGTTCCACTGAAACCCAGTGATGAGATCATTCTCAAACAGGTTTTCATACGTCAATCGGGCACCGTTACCAACGCGGTAGACTGCCGGGAAGCCTTCACGATCGTCGTCGAACATGACAACCAACGAGCCGTTCCTCAGGCCCGGTTCTTCATCGTTATCCGGAACGCAAAAGGTGAGATTCTTTTCACGACTTCGGACTACGACCTGCCGAGTCGGGAGGCGATGAAAAAAGAACGAGGAGCTTTCATCAGCAGCGTGACTATTCCAGCTGGCCTGCTCAAGACCGGAAGCTATTACGGAACAATCGGGGCTGACATCAAAAACGAGCGCATTGTTTTCGCGGCCAATGATCTTCTCAGCTTTGAAGTCTTTGAGTCGGGCGACGACACTCTCGCGCAGCGTCACGATCGCGTTGGTGTGGTCGCGCCGCTGCTGCAGTGGGAGATCGAGAAGGCTGAGAACCGATCCTGATGAAGCGAAAGGCAAAGCAGTGGCTTCAGCGTAATCTCTCACCGGCGACAAAACTCCGGCTGAAACGGTGGGCCATAAGAGCCAGAGGGGCCGGATCGGAGCTGCTCGAACAAATTTTTGACCTGCCAAAACGAGTAAAAGCAAAAGCAGGTGGCTCTGAGCACTACCGTTTCAAGAGCATTAACTACCCGGGCAAACCCTGGGATCCGCAATATTCGCCTCGCCCCCGGAATCCAAGCAAAGCTCTACCGGCTGAACCCATAGTTTCCATAATTATCCCGGTTTTTAATAAGGCCGATTTTACTTTCGGGTGCCTGCGGGCGCTGATTGAAGAGATCGACTTGAACGAAGCGGAAATTATTGTGATCGATAACGCGTCGACCGATCACACGGGCGATCTGCTCGCTCGGTTCACCGATCTCCTCAAAGTGATCAGAAATGAAACGAACCTGGGGTTTGTCGATGCCTGTAATCTCGGAGCAGCCGCAGCTCGTGGCAAGTATCTGGTTTTCCTTAACAACGACACCATCATCCAGCCGGGATGGCTCAAGAGTCTCATCGAAACTATTGAGGGCAACAACCACGTCGGCGCCGTGGGCTCGCTCTTTCTTTACCCGGACGGATCGATTCAGGAAGCCGGCGGGATCATTTGGAGCAGCGGTGAGCCTCTGCACTACGGCTGGGGCAAATCAACTTTGGAAAGCAGGTATCTCTTTGCTCGTGAGGTCGACTACTGCTCCGGCGCTTCGTTACTAATTCGAAAGAACCTCTTCGATGAACTGGGCGGGTTTGATCGACGCTTTGGTCCGGCTTATTACGAAGATGCCGACCTCTGCATGGGAGTTCGTTTCCTCGGCTTCAAAGTGATCTATCAACCTGCTTCGCGTGTCGTGCATTACGAAGGAGCAACTGCGGGACGCGATGTTGGTTCTGGAATGAAGCGGTATCAGGTAATTAACGCCTCGAAGTTTCGAGACAAGTGGGCAGATGTACTGCAGCGTGATCATCAGCCAAATGACCGCCGGAACCTCGAGCGAGCTGCGAACCGCGACCGGCGATCGGCAGTCATTGTGTTTGATGACCGCGTGCCGACTCCGGATCGGGACGCCGGCAGCGCGCGAATGTTCACGATCCTCAAATCGCTCGCGCGTCACTACCGCACCGTCTTCACCTATCTAAGCGACGCCCCGACCGGCGAATACGAAGCAGCACTATGGCATGAAGGAATTGAGACGGCACACATTGCTGATTACCCACGCTTGTTGAAGCAGCGGAGTTTTCAGGCTGCGATCATTAGTCGTCCGCATGTAGCGCAAGCAGTGCTGAGATCTATACGGCGTCGCGCTCGTGGGCTGAAGATCATTTTTGATATGGTCGATGCGCATTACCTCCGTTTTGCACTCGAATATAAACTGACTGGCGACCCTGATACCGGACATCAGGCGGAACGCTACAAGAAGATTGAAGTGGAACTGGCCCGCGCCAGCGATCTAATCTGGTGCAACTCTTCGGCAGACAAGGACGCTGTGGCCGCCGAAGCGCCGGAAGTTCCCATCGAAGTTATTCCTACTATTCATGAATTGCACAAAAGGACCAGGCCCTTTGCCGAACGAAAGGATTTGATCTTCATCGGCAACTTCAACCACAGTCCGAATCGGGATGCGCTGCAGTTTTTTGTGAGAGAGATTTTTCCGCTCGTACGAGTCGAGCTCCCCGAAGTTAAGTTTGACGTGATTGGCAGCAATGCTCCGGCGGAGATACAGGCTTTAGCATCTGACAGCGTCAAGCTACACGGCTATGTGCCTGAGATTGATGCGTTGTTCAACGAGGCGCGAGTCTTTGTTGCACCGTTGCGTTTTGGCGCAGGAGTTAAAGGAAAGATTGGCGAGGCGCTGGCATTTGGAGTGCCGGTAGTCACCACCGATATCGGCGCCGAGGGCATGGGATTTCAGAACGGTCAACAGGCAATGGTGCGCAACGATCCGCAATCGTTCGCCAACGCAGTGATCGAGATTTATCGTGATCCTGATTTGTGGGAACACCTCTCAACAAACGGTCAGGATCATATCGCCGCCTTTTTTTCACCCGTGGTGGTTGAGAAGATTATCCTGAGGTCGATCGATGGATAAGTGAGCCTGGCGCACACAAAAGGATGCGTAAGTTGTGAAACTTCTAATCTCAGGCAGTCGTGGATTTTTGGGTTCAAACGTAGGCAGCCATGCCGTGTCCGCGGGCCACGAAGTGCTCGGCCTTGGTCGTGCGAGTCAGCCCGGACCTGGATGGCACGGGGCTTACCTGCAGACAGATGTGGCCACTTCTGATCTCGCCTCAATCCTGCGAGAGTTCAAACCTGAGGTAATCCTGCACGCCGCTGGTACTGCTTCCGTCGGTGCGTCGATCGCTTCGCCACTGGACGACCTGCGAGCTTCAATGATGACCTGGGCCAACATGCTGGACGGCGTGCGCCGCTCAGGATTGGACCCGCTGGTGTTGTTTCCTTCCAGTGCTGCCGTGTATGGCGCGGCGGCTCAACTTCCAATCGGCGAAGGCTCACCTATCGCGCCGTTGTCGCCCTACGGTTATCACAAAGCCGCATGCGAGTTGATTGCGAAGGAATATGCGCAGTGTTTTGGTCTGCGCATAGTTGTTTGCCGGCTATTCTCAGTGTTTGGACCAGGTCAGCGACGGTTGCTGGTGTGGGAACTCTTCCGCCAGGCCGCCGGTGATTCAGAAGTTATCCAGCTTTCGGGTTCTGGTGATGAGACTCGAGACTACCTGCATGCGGAAGATGTATCGCGAGCGCTGCTGGGTGTCGCTGAAAGACAATGGTCCGGGCA
>JANNON010000612.1:0-2474 GCA_031399105.1 Blastocatellia bacterium
GTCGCTCGTCGAGCTCGGCGAGGGTTGAAGGGAGCGCCGGAAAATCCAATCAGGGGCACATCAGGAGGTAAGGCGCGCCGAGTTTGGCGAATCGCTTCAAACACAAACTCGAGCGGAGCTACATCCTCTAACTCGCTGAGGCGATCAACGTCTTCGGCAGAGCGCACAGGATTGTTGATTGAGGGACCTTCGCCGGCGTTGAACTCCAAATTAAGACCCAACGGTTCAACGATTAGCAGAATGTCGGCGAAGATAATCGCGGCATCTACACCAAGGCGTTCGGCCGCGGTGACAGTGACTTCCGCCGCGAGTGCAGGAGTCTTACATAACTCCAGAAATGAGCTGCGAGCCCGCACTTCGGCATACTCGCGCATGTAGCGACCCGCCTGGCGCATTAACCACACCGGTGTGTGTGGAACCTCTTCGCGCCGGCACGCGCGCATGAAAGCGCTGTTTGATAGGGCGTCGATATTTGCCGTCATTAATCAGAACCGATGAAGCTTTTGGCCGCAGATACACACGGATGAAACGGATCGGAACCGGGGCATCTGATTGGACTGATAACCCACTTTTGTTTCAGATCCGTCAAATCCGCGAAAATCCGCGGCAGATTCATTCCTTGAGTTTTTGTGCAGAACGGTTCCACAGACTACAATAAACAACCGCAAACGGACAGCGACCTTAGCGCGCCTAAAAGTTGTCACATTCCAGTAGTTTGCGGTGTTTTCACTCCTGAGAGCGGTGATAAATGAGCGGACAAGCTAGAGCCTTGATAGACTCAATGCCTGATAACATCGCGACTGCGGCGACAACTTCGCTCAGTTTCGATGAAGCATTTACGCTTCATCATCGTGCAGTTTTTAGGACTGCACGGGCGGTGGTGCGAGACGCCGCGTTGGCCGAGGACGTGACGCAGGAAGTGTTTCTGCGCCTGTATCGCAACCTCGATTCGACGCCGGGCGAAGAATGGCTGCGTCCGTGGTTGTTGCGAGTGACATTGAACGTTGCCCGCAACACTTTGCGTGGACAGAGCCGCTCCTACGCGCGTGACAACGAGTATCACAAGGAGAACTATGCGGACGGCTGGCTACCGGCGCCGGAAGAGGATTACGAACGGCGCGTTGCGATTGAGGAAGCCAGACGGGCGCTGGAAAAAATAAAGGAACCGATGAGAAGCTGCTTGTTGCTCAAACAACAGGGACTCTCTTACCGGGAAATTGCCAACACGTTGTCAGTTAAGGAGACGAATGTTGGCAGCCTTGTGGCGCGCGGCAGAAAAGAGTTTGCAAGGGTATACGGCAAAATCGGAGGCAAATGATGAGAGAGTGTTTGGATGAAGGGATGCTGCAGAGTTATTGCGATGGCGAGCTGTCAGGCGCAGACGCCGACGGCATTACTACGCACCTGACTCAATGCACTTCCTGCGCGACGCAGTTGGACGAGTTGATAGGTGCGAACGACATCGTTTTTGCCGCGCTCACTCCTGAGTTTCAGGCTGCTGTTCCAACCGAGCGGCTGCGGCAACGTATTGACAGTGCGATCGCAGGAGAGCGGCTGGTAGATCGAGCATCGAGTTCGACGCTCCAGCGTGCGCGTAGCTGGTTTGGCTCTCTCAGCGGACTTTTCACTCTGCGACCGCAAGCGTTCGGTTACGCGAGCCTGGTTGCAGTCCTCGCCTTTGCGACGATCTTTGGGTTGGCATACTGGAAATCCACACCAACTTCTGAGAAGTCTGAAGTCGCAGTGGTTGCGCCTGCTAACGACTTGAAACCGGTTGTCGCGCCGAGAGCGGTGGATCCGGTTGGTACTGAAGTGGCGCCGAAACCGACCCCGGCGCCGATTGGGCGGAACGCGAGTCACACCACCCGTCCGGTTCGTCACTCTGCTGCCGCCGCTAATCAAACGGTTGCCAAGGTGAAGCTGTTACCAGGCGAGCGCAGTTATTTGAAAACGATCGCTGCGTTGGATTCGACCATTAAGTCTGCCAACGATAGTCCGATGAGACCTGAGCTGCGTGCCGAGTACGAACGAAATCTCGCGCTTGTCGATCGGGCTTTGGCGGCGGCTCGCAGCGCGGCCAAGAACAATCCTGATGATCCCGATGCAGCCGAGTTTGTGTTTGCTGCTTACCAAACCAAGGTGGATCTGTTGAACACTGTGGCTGACGCGAGGGTCTACAACCGGCAACCGTAGAAGTTGTAGGGGTGTTCCTCCGTGGGCACCCCTCTTTGAGAATAAACAACTCTTCAATTCAACGAGGGTTGTCCACGGAGAGACACCCATAACACCATGCGGGTTGAAAGTGGTACGAGCAGTAGATGAAACTAAGAGCAATACAACTTGTCTTTGCGATCTCCCTGATGCCGGCAATGGTGTGGACCAATGTTCATGGACGCAGGGGCTCCGATGAAGTCGATAAGACGACCAAAAGCGCGGCCGCTCAACCCGCGGTGACTGTTTCATTGTGTGTCTTG
>JANNON010000617.1:0-5404 GCA_031399105.1 Blastocatellia bacterium
GAATCCAGAATGTCGAGCGCTACTTCAACCTGGGAGTTCGTTACATGTCGCCGGCATGGAGTATCAGTACGAGTTGGGCCGGTTCATCGGGAGATGAGGCAGGACAAACTCGTGGGTTGAACGAGTTTGGCAGGAATGTCATTCGCGAAATGAATCGCGTTGGAATGATGGTGGATGTATCGCACGTTTCCGATAAGACTTTTTGGGACATCATTGAAACTTCGAGTAAGCCAATCATAGCGTCACACTCAGGCTGTCGGGCGATTGCAAATGTGCCCCGGAATTTGACCGACGACATGATCAAGGCCCTTGCAAAAACTGGCGGCGTCGTGAGTGTCATCTTCTATCCCGAGCATCTCGAGCCCGGTTGGAGCGAGAAGAAAAAGAGAGTTGACGCTGAGATTGCGCCGCAAGTGCAACGTGCTTCCGCAGCGGCGCAAGGGGGCGTCGCGCTAAAGAAACTTGCGCGAGATCACGTTCGTCGAGAAGAGTACGCGAAGCGACTGCCGCCCGTTACCGTGTCGCGATTGGTGGATCACATCGATCACGTGGTCAAGCTTGTTGGGATTGATCACGTTGGTATCGGTTCGGATTTCGATGGCGTGCAGTCGACGCTGGCGGATCTGGCGACCGTTGAGGATTTGCCGAACCTGACGCGAGAGCTGTTGAGACGCGGCTACTCCGCGTCGGATGTAGAGAAAATTCTCGGCGGAAATATTTTACGGGTAATGGATGAAGTTGAGACGAGGTAGTCAAAGTCTAGACGAGTAGCGATTCGGCATTGCGGGCCATTCGAGCTGCGCGAATTTGCAGGTTGGGAAGGTGGGCTGGCTCCCGCTCAAGTTATGGCAGCATCCAAGCGTAAACCTCACAAAACTCCGCGCATCGGTTTTCACGCGCCGATCAAAGGCGGATTGCACAACGCTCTTCTAAAAGCACAAGAATTAGATTGTCAGACGGTGCAGATCTTTTCGCGCAACCCGCGCGGGTGGCAAGCGAAGCCGCTCACGGCCCTCGATATCAGCCTTTTCAAAGAAACGCGGCGTAGAACAAAAATCTCGCCCGTAGTTATTCATGCAAACTACCTCATCAATCTCGCGGCTGCGGATGAGTTGCTGCGGCAAAAATCTCGCGAGTCTTTTCGCGAAGAGTTAGAGCGGGGAATCCTTCTCGGTGCTGATTACCTCGTGGTGCACCCGGGAAGTGCTCGCGGCGCGTGTGAGGCTGATGGAATCGCGGCGTGCGCGGAAAGTTTGAGATTAGCCGCGAGAGATCTGGATTTAAGTTCGATTCGGATTTTGCTCGAGAACACGGCGGGTCAGGGCGAGTGCATCGGACACCGGTTCGAGCATCTGCGCCAGTTGATGGATGCTTGTCCAAAGGTTCCGCTCGGCGTTTGTTTTGATACTGCTCACGCGTTTACTGCTGGCTACGACATCAGGGAAGAGGATGGGCTCGAAGCCACAGTTCAATCATTGCAGCATACGGTCGGCACGAAGAATATTCGTGCGATTCATTTTAATGACTCACGCGCGGCCTACTATTCGCGAGTCGATCGGCATTGGCACATCGGTCAGGGACACATCGGTCGGGAAGCGTTGCGACGAGTGGCACGTCATCCGAAACTGGCCCACGCAGCGTTTATTCTGGAGACACCCGTGGACGCGCCAGGCGATGATGTGCGGAATGTCGATGCGTTGCGGTCTTTTCTCGCGTGACAGGCCAATAACCAATCAGAACCGCGGAGCGAAGCGACCGGGTCGACGCTCAAGAAACTCCAGGGTAGATACCGAGGAGGTTCTTTAATAACGGCGTATTTCAAAGAGGTTATTAGATCGAAACTTGAGTTTCGCGTGACTGGCCCGGTCGCTTCGCCTCCGCGGTTCTAATTGGCTTCAGCAGAGTTCGACAAGCGCAACGCACGCGGGTTAATATGCAAATCAACAAAGGAATGTTTACTACTCGTCCACATACCAAACTCCTCCTAACGGTGCCGCTTCTGCGTCGCGCTTGAGCGCGGCTTTGCGGGGCGGCGAATTCCACTTACAACTTATTCTTCAGCGGATCGCACGCTCTTCGAGCTTTGTGCGTCCGATCTGATTCGTGCTAAGTGTAGTTTCACATCAAGACAGGAACAGTTATGGACGAAAAATATTTTCCCGAAGCGATTGAAAAAAAGTGGCAACAGCGTTGGGATGACACCCGCGCGTTTGAAACAAAGAACGAGGATCCGCGGCCAAAGTTTTACTGCCTCGAGATGTTGCCGTATCCATCAGGCTTTCTCCACATGGGCCACGTGCGCAACTACTCATTAGGTGACGCGCTCGCCTGGTTCAAACGGTTGCAGGGCTTCAACGTGCTGCATCCCATTGGTTGGGACAGTTTTGGACAACCGGCCGAGCAGGCCGCAATCAAACGCGGTGTCAATCCACGCGACTGGACCGAAGAGAATATTGCGCATATGCGTGGACAATTGAAGCGTCTCGGGATCAGTTATGACTGGTCGCGCGAGATAGCCGCGCATCGTCCTGATTATTACAAGTGGGACCAGTGGTTTTTCCTCAAGATGTACGAGCGCGGATTGGCTTACAAGAAGTTGTCGCCGGTGAACTGGTGTCCGAAGGAACAGACAGTCTTGTCAAACGAGCAGTCGTCAGGCGGCGTGTGTTGGCGTTGCGGAGCAGCTGTTGAGAAGCGAGATCTCGAACAGTGGTTTCTGCGCATCACCGAATACGCAGAGCAACTGGTCGAGCAGATGAAAGAGATCGAGGCCAATTGGCCCGAGAAGGTCTTGAAGCGCCAGCGCGACTGGGTCGGACGCAGCGTCGGTGCGTATGTCGACTTTGGAGTCAAAGCGAGTGATAAGAAGATCCGCGTATTCACTACTCGCATCGACACCATCTACGGAGCAACCGCAATCGTAGTCGCTGCCGAGCATCCGTTACTGGCCGAGCTGTTGCAGGAATCTCCATTGAAGAACGATGTCCAGAAGTTTGCGCGGCAGGTTGCCGAGCAGCGAGCGAATCGCAAGGATCCGACTGAGGAAGAAGAGAAGATCGGAATCAACACCGGCTTGCTGGCGATCAATCCCTTCAGTGGCGAGAGCATTCCGATCTGGGTCGCGAATTATGTGCTGATGGATTACGGCACCGGTGCGGTGATGAGTGTGCCCGCACATGACGAGCGCGACTTTGAGTTTGCGCAAAAATACTCCCTGCCGATTCGTCAGGTGATAGCACCGGTGTCTCACAATCAGGCCCCCGCTGAGCCGCAAGGCACGACCGGATCCGATCAGTCAGGCGTAATGCCGCATGCCTTTACTGAATATGGCGTTCTAATTAACAGCGACAAGTGGGGCGGCAAGACTTCCGCAGCGGCGATGGATGAAATGGCTGACTATGCGGAAGCCGAAGGGTTTGGCGGCGGAGCAGTGACCTATCGTATCCGCGATTGGGGCGTGTCGCGACAGCGATTCTGGGGCGCGCCGGTGCCGATTGTTTATTGCGAGAAGTGTGGCACGGTGCCTGAGTCTTACGCGAATCTGCCTGTCTTGTTGCCAGAGACCGCTGATTTCACGGGCACGGGCCAATCACCTTTGACGACCGTGCCCGAGTTTGTGAACACGACTTGTCCGGAGTGCAATGGTCCCGCTCGCCGAGACACCGACACTATGGACACCTTCGTTGATTCGTCCTGGTACTTCTTTCGCTATATCGATCCGCGAAATCAGGCGGAACCTTTTGATGCCGCACAGGCCGCTGAGTGGACTCCGGTCGATCAATACATTGGCGGTGATTCACACGCGGTGATGCACCTGATCTACACGCGTTTCTGGACCAAGTTCATGCGGGACATTGGCCTGGTATCGTTCAACGAACCGGTGAAGAAGTTGCTCACGCAGGGCATGGTTACGAATCGGGTAGAAGGAACGGATGAATGGAAAGCCATGTCGAAGAGCCTCGGCAACGGCGTGGATCCGGACGACATGATCGAAGCATTTGGTGCGGATGCGGCGCGGCTCTTCATCTTATTTGCGGCGCCGGCCGAGAATGAGCTGCGCTGGTCGGAAGCTGGAGTTGAAGGCGCAATTCGCTTTCTGCGGCGTGTCTACACGGCTGTGTGGCAATGGCGCGAGCGTCTTACAAATATGCCGGCGGAAAGTGCGGAACCCGCTGCTGAAAAGTTTAGTGCGGGTGCGCGTTCGCTGCGGCGCAAGACCCATCAGACGATTGCGAAATTAACCATCGACGTTGAGAAGCTGTATTTGAATACCAGTGTCGCTGCCTTAATGGAGCTATTCAATGCGTTCAACGATTTCAATGCCACGCCGGCAACGGCATCTGACGAGGATGCATTTGCGGTCCGCGAAGCCCTGGAGTCACTAGTGGTGATGTTGGCGCCGTTTGCTCCGCATGCGTCCGAGGAGATGTGGGAAAGGCTTGGGCACGAAGGCGGGTTGCTGAATTCGGCAAAGTGGCCCACCGCCGATGCTGAACTGGCTCGCAACGAAGAGTTGGAGATTCCAGTGCAGGTCAATGGAAAGTTGCGCTCGCGTGTGATAGCTGCTCCGAGTGTTACCGAGGAGGAGTTGCGAACTGCCGCGTTGGCAGATGAAAAAATTCGAGCATTCACCGATGGTCACGACATCGTGAAGGTGATAGTGGTGCCGCAGCGCTTAGTGAATATAGTGGTGCGGTAAAACCGACGGGGCGGGATGATCGGCGGAACTATCTGATGATCTCGCTTCGTATGAATTTTTAACCACCACTGGATAGGAGATGTGTGATGAGCGAAAACCTCACAGATAAATTGCCGCCCGATAGCAACGAGAGGCTGCTAGCCACCCTGGAGTCAATCGACAACCGTCTCAAAGCTTTAGACACACGTCTCACAGCAGTGGAAGAACAAGGCGCCCGCAATTCTTACAACACGCGACCAATCTGGGAAAAAGTATTGGTTCGCTTGGAGGGATTTGATAGTAAGCAGGATTCATTTGAAAAACGGCAGATTGGCTTTGAACAAAAGCTTTTGGAGTTTGAAGCAAAGCTAGGCAGTCTGGACAGCAAAGTAACAAGTCTGGACAGTAAGGTTGACGAGCAGGGGTTGGACATGCGGAGTGGCTTTAAGCGCCTCGCACGGCAAAAGGCGGAGCTTGCCGCCGACACAATTGCCGTTCGCACAGATCAGATGGACCTCGAGCGACGCATGGATCGCCTGGAAGACAAATACGGCGATCGGTCAGGGCAATAGCGTTCGAGTCAAGCTTTGAGGGCATAGCCCCAACATTGTCAAACTTAATTACGGAGGGGCGTAGCCACCGCCTCACATCGGAGGGCTGATCTCGGTCCTCCTGTTCCGTGTTTGCTTCATTGAGGTAGATACCGAACCGCACTTCTCTAACCCT